>JBOHCP010000589.1:0-3780 GCA_050698875.1 Streptosporangiaceae bacterium
GAGCGTTCTGATCGCTTCCAGCCTGGCGCAATGTTTCGAGAAGCCGCTCTTAAGGAAGCGTTCGTCGTCTCCGGCGCATGCGCTGACGAGTACTTGTGTACCGGTCGCATCTTCACCGTATCCATCCGGCGGAGGCCGCCTTGTCGGTGCGGCCCGGCCTTTGATCTAAACGGCGCTTGTGTGAGCGCCGCTAAGAGCAGGGGCAAGCATCGGCATGGAGATTATTACCGGAGTTGAGCGGCGGCGGCGTTGGAGCCTGCGGGAGAAGCGTCGGATCGTCGCGGAGAGCGAGCGGCCTGGCACGGGCGTCGCCGAGATCGCCCGGAAGTATGAGATCAGCCGTGGGCTACTGTGGAACTGGCGGAGCCAGGTGCGGCGCGGCGTGCTCGGGCTGGAACCGCCGTCGGTATTCTTGCCGGTGCGGGCGATCAGCGAACCGGCAGACGGTCACGGCATGAAGGATGCCGAGCCCGCCGCGGTGGGCGGGGCGGATGCGGCGGTATCCGCCGGTAAGATCGAGATCATGCTGCCCGATGGGACGTCGATCAAGATTGGGCATGACGTCGGCCTGGTGATGCTGCGGCGTGTGATGACGGTGCTGCGCCGATGATTGTCCCGCCGTCGGGTGTTCGGGTCTGGCTGGCGAGTGGTGTGACTGACATGCGCCGTGGGATGAACAGCCTCGCCTTGCAGATCCAGGAGGGGCTGCGTCGTGATCCGCATGCGGGGGATCTTTACGTCTTCCGTGGCAAGCGCGGTGACCTGTTGAAAATTCTTTGGCATGACGGTTTAGGGATGTCGCTGTATGCGAAGAGGCTGGAGCGCGGCAAGTTCCTCTGGCCATCGCCGGCGGACGGTGTTGTTGCCATCTCGGCCGCGCAGCTCGGCTACATGCTTGAAGGGATCGATTGGAGGCACCCACAACGAACCTGGCGACCCGAGCTGGCGGGGTGATGGCCCGAAGAATTGATGAGGACTGGTGAGATTTTTGGTGCGCGACTACGGGCGATTGTGATTCGCTCACTGTCGCGATGGATCCCGCCGATCCGATCCCCGATGACATCGACGCGCTGCGCGCTGAACTGGCCGCGGAGCGCACGGCACGCCGAGAGGCCGAGGCCCGGGCACACGGGGCCGAGGCGATGGTGGCCCACCTGAAGCTGATGATCGCCAAGCTCGAACATCATCGTTACGGCGCCTCGTCCGAGCGTGGCCGCAAACTGCTCGAACAGGCGGAACTGCAACTCGAAGAGATTGAGAGTGACGCCGCCGAAGAAGCCACCGCTACCGAGGCCGCTGCTGAGCGGGCAGATAGCGTCGTCAGGAGCTTCACGCGCCGCAGGCCGGTGCGTGGTCCTCTGCCGGCCCATTTGCCTCGGGAGCGGGTCGTCATCCCCGGTCCGGGCGCATGTCCCTGCTGCGGCGGGGCTCTGTCCAAACTGGGTGAGACCGTCACCGAGACCCTGGAGAGCATCCCCCGCCAGTGGAAGGTGATCCAGACGGTGCGCGAGAAACTGGTGTGCCGTGCCTGCGAGACGATCACCCAGCCGCCGGCGCCGTTCCATCCGATTGCCCGCGGGCGCGCGGGGCCGAACTTGCTGGCGATGATCCTGGACGCCAAGTTCAGCAATCACCAGCCGCTCAATCGCCAGAGCGAAACTTACGCGCGCGAAGGCATCGACCTCGATGTCTCGACGTTGGCGGACTGGGTAGGTGCCTGCACGGCGACGCTGAACCCGCTGGTGGCGCTGATCAGGGATCACGTGCTCGCCGCTGAACGCCTCCACGGCGATGACACCACGGTGCCGGTGCTGGCGAAGGGCAAGACACTGACCGGCCGCCTGTGGACCTATGTTCGCGACGACAGGCCATTTGGCGGGCCGGCCCCACCAGCCGCCATGTTCTACTTCTCCCGTGACCGACGAGGCGAGCATCCGAACCGGCACCTCACGGGATATGGCGGCATCCTGCAGGCGGATGCCTACGCCGGCTTCGGCCACTTGTATTCCGAGGCGAGAAAGCCAGTCGCCCTGACCCAGGCTCTGTGTTGGGCACACGGCCGACGCAACTTCTTCAAGCTGGCTCAACTCGCGAAAGCACCACTCGCGATCGAGGCGGTGCGCCGGATCGACGCGATCTTCGACCTCGAGCGCACCATCAACGGTCTGCCACAGGAGCAGCGGCGCACGACCCGACGGGATCAGATCGCTCCCCTGGTCGCTGATCTCGAAAGCTGGATGCGCAATATGCGCCGGACGATGTCGCGCCACGCGGACGTCGCCAAGGCGATCGACTATATGCTGAAGCGCTGGGCCGCCTTCAGGCGGTTCCTCGATGACGGCAGGATCTGCCTGACGAACAACGCCGCCGAGCGGGCGCTGCGTGGTATCGCCCTGGGCAGAAAGGCGTGGCTGTTCGCAGGCTCGGACCGCGGTGGCGAGCGGGCCGCTGCGGTATATTCGCTGATCGTCACCGCCAAACTGAACGATGTCGATCCGCGCGCCTGGCTCGCCGACGTGCTGGCACGTATCGCCGATCACCCGGCGGCCCGCCTCAACGAATTGCTACCCTGGCATTGGCCGCGGCCGACCCAAGACCGTAGCCTGGCGGCATAACCCCCTCAAAAGATCGTGGGCAAAGATCCGCCCACGGCGCTCGGCGGACGTCGCCATGGCAATCGACCATATGCTGAAGCGCTGGCCCGCCTTCCGCCGGTTCGTCGACGATGGAAGGATCTGTTTGACGATCAATGCTGCCGAACGGGCACTACGTGGAATTGCATTGGGTCGCAAGGCATGGCTGTTCGCTGGTTCCGATCGCGGCGGCGAGCGCGCTGCGTCGATGTATTCCCTCATCATCACCGCCAAACTGAACGACATCGATCCTCGCGCCCGGCTTGCTGATCTGCTCGGCAGGATCGGCGATCACCCCTCCTCGCGCCTGCATGAGCTGCTTCCGTGGAACTGGCAGCCTCAACAGGTCAGGATCGCGGCCTGATGTCGATACCGCCGCGGTCAGGCGAGGCGGACCGGTTACTACTCAGCTTGAGCCGCGTCGGGCCGAATAAGCCGATCGGTTATCTACCACTCTATACGTTGAGGGACGTAGCACGGGTCACCCCAGAGAGTGTCGTAGCAGACGCAATCGCCAGGGGACTTGCAGCAGCACAGTTCGGCCCAGGCGAGTGCTGCATCAAGAGCGGCGCACTCTATGTCTATGACCCAGCCGCTCTCTCGGAGATCCTCCGCGCACGAGCTGACACCCTCGCAGCACAGGGGATGCCGTCAAATCCCGACCGCTTCGTCGCATATATCGCTGCAACCTGGCTGGAACCCAGCCATCCGGCATATCCCATCGTAGCGGCAGCGTTCGACGACATCCGCTGATGCCAAGTCTCGCAGCCCTCCGTGGTGTCCGCCGGATGGATACGGTCAGATCGTAGAGCAGCACATCGAATTCCGCGTTGAACAAATCGCGCCAGCACGTCGTTAGCCCGACTTCCAGTTTTTGAGGCCAACAGTTGTGGCATATCAATATGATAGTGCCTTGGTTAGTCACTATTGAGGGTTCGGACCCATGGGCGATGCGGGGCAATGACGTCGCGCAGTAAATCACACCTGCTCGAGCCGTGCCAAGGAGAAATCGCGGCACGATTAGTCACTATTTTCGAAAACCCCCCTCCCCATCAAGGTTCGCTTAAGCGATTTCAACAAGTTGGCGATATCAGACGGCCGGGTTCGTCCGAAATCACGGAGGAAAAGCTGGAAGTCGGGCTAGAGC
>JBOHCP010000590.1:0-3777 GCA_050698875.1 Streptosporangiaceae bacterium
TGTCTGGCCAGGCTCGAGCGCGCCTGCGGCCTGCGTCACTGCGGTCCTTTCGCCCGTTGCCTCGCTGCGCCCGGGCACACCGACGAGCTCGGACCCCTGGCTAAAGCCCCCCGTCGTGCCTGCGTACCGGCCCGGCGAGCCGCCACCACGTTACCGGGTCACCGAACGTGCGAGCGGTCCGCCCTGTCCGGCCCGGTTTGCACGCTACGTTGGGTGCGTCCGCGATCCGATCGGCGCAAGGGGTGACGTCAAGCGTGCACACCAGCGTCGACGGCCAGCCGGTTACCCGCCGGACGTCGCCATGCCCGGCATGACGGTCGGCCGGAGCGCCGCGAGCCTGGGCCTGGTCGCGGACTTCAGGTCCGCGCTGCTCGCCGAGGGCACGCTGCTGTTTCTGATTTTCGTGCTGCTGGCCATCGGCTGGGTCGTGTGCCGCGAGGCTCTGCTGGCGAGGGCCAGAGCCTGGCTCGCGGCCCAGCACGGCAGGTGGCCGGCAGAGCCTGCCTGGCGGCGCGTGCTGCGCATCGGCTTCGGGGTGCTGTGGATCGTCGACGGCCTGCTGCAGGCGCAGCCGGCCATGCCGGGCGGGCTGCCGTCGCTGGTGATCGAGCCCGCGGCCGCTGGCTCCCCCGGCTGGGTGGGGCGGACGGTGAGCGTCGCCGTGCAGACCTGGGCTGGCCACCCGGTACAAGCGGCCGCCAGCGTCGTGTGGATCCAGCTCGGGATCGGCATCTGGCTGGTCTCGGTGTCGAGCCCGCGGTGGTCGCGGCTGGCGGGCCTGACCAGCGCCGGGTGGGGCCTTTCTGTCTGGGTCTTCGGCGAGGCGTTCGGCGGCACGCTCGCGCCCGGAGCGAGCTGGCTCACCGGGGCACCGGGCGCGGCGCTGTTCTACGTTGCGGCCGGCGCGCTGCTCGCGCTGCCCGCCTGGGCGTGGCGGGCTCGCTGGCTCGGCCGTCGGATCCTGCAGGCATCCGGCGGCGTCGTGGCCGCCTTTGCCGTGCTGCAGGCCTGGCCGGGGAGCGGGTTCTGGCAGGGCTGGTCAGCCGGGCCTGCGGGTTCCCGGCGGCTCGGCCCGCTGCCGTCCGCGATCAGCTCGATGGCCGCGGCTCGCCAGCCGACCGCACTGCGCGACCTGGTCGGCTGGTTCGGCGCGGTGGTGGCGGAGCACGGCTTCGCGGTCAACCTGACGGCGGTCCTGGTGCTCGGCGGGGCGGGTGCCTGCATGCTCACCGGCTGGCCGGCGTTGGCACGGCCCGCTGCGGGCGCCGCGATCGGGTTCTGCCTGGCCGACTGGCTGCTGGTGCAGGACCTTGGTGTCTTCGGCGGACTCGGCACCGATCCGAATAGCATGCTGCCGCAGGCCCTGATCCTGACCGCCGGGCTGCTGGCCTGGACCGGGACCGCCGGGTGGGCGGCAGCAGCAAGCCGGGCCGCGGCCACCACACCAGCCGTCGCGGCAGCCCCGCCGCAGCCGTATTCGGCTGCGGCGGATGGCCCACGGCCGCCGGGCCGGGTGGTCATCCTGCGCCCGGGCCGCGCCGCCCGCAGGCTCGCGGTGGCCTTCGGCGCCGCGAGTGCCAGTGCGGTGCTCACGGTGTGGGCGGTGGCCATGCTGCTGATGGGGGCGGCGCCGATGGCGCTGGCAGCCGTGGACCGCGGTGTTGCACCCGCCACGACGTCGGCCCGCTACCGGCCGATGCTGGCAAGCGCCGCGCAGAACGCAGCCTCCCACACGCCCGGTGAGCTGGCCGGGCCCGCCGGCGCGGGCTTGGCCCGGTCGAGGGCGAGTAGCGCGGAGCGGGTCACGTCGGCGGCACCCGGCGAGGTGACCATGGCATCGCCGAGTTCAAGCTCATGCTGCAGATTGTCCCGGCCGTGCCCCTGGACGACATCGAGCAACAGCAGCGGCCTGCCGACGGTCCTGGCCTCCGTGCAGGTGTCGCCTGAACTGGTGATGACCAGGTCTGCCGCCGACATCAGGTCGGCTATCCGGTCAGTGAACCCGAACGCGTGCACGGCTGGCTGAACGGTCGCGAGTGCGGCCAGCTTTCCCGCCAGCCGCTCGTTGCGGCCTGCCACGGCGAGCACGTGCAGCCCCGCGTCGGCGAGCGCAGCAGCCGCCGCGGCAACCGGGCCAAGTCCCCAGGCACCTGACATCAGCAGCACGCACCGCGCATCCGGCGGAACGCCGAGCCAGGCCCGTGCCCGCGACTGACTCAGCGGCTGGTGAAACGCCGGACGAACGGGCGCCGGCACGACCTGCACGCGGGCGCCAGGCTCGAATCTGAGCACCGCAAGCTCGGCCACCTCGGAGGTAACGAGGTACATGTCGACGTCGCGCTGCACCCACAGCCGGTGCGGGGTGGCGTCGGTGCTGAAGACGACGTGTGCCATCGCCGGAAACTCCGGGGCCAGCGTCGACACTGCCGCGGCACCGGTGGCGAAGACCGAGATCACCAGGTCGATCGGGTGCTGCTCGAGGTAGTCCCGCAACTGCGGGACCAGTCTGCGGCGCGCGAGCGACGACGCGGCCAGGGCGAGCCTATTGCCGGTGCGCAGCGCGCCGAAGTGCACGGCGTCGTACATGCCAGGCACGCCGAGCATCGCCCGGAAGGTGGCCTCTCCTGCTGCCCCGCCACCGCGGCCCAGCATCCGCATCGCGTCGACGGTGGCGGTCGACCAGCCCTGCGCGTGCAGCACGGTGGTGCAGGCGCCGGCGAGCACATCGTGACCCATGCCGATCGATCCAGACACCAGCAGAGCCGACCGCGGTGCCGTCATGCGTGCCTCGTCGCCATGCTGGCCCTTGCTACCCCGCTGCCGCGGGAGCCCGGTCCGGCCAGGCCGTGCTCCCCTACGGGGCCGACGTTCAGACCGCGTCGCGCGCACTCGTCGAGCAGCGGTGACACCGCCGCGAGGGCCGCCTCAGAGCTGCCGGGCGGCGCGGTGCAGCCGGAATCGTGCAGCAGCACGGTCACGCCCCCGTCCAGGCCGCGCAGCACCCTCTGCAGTACCGCCTCGCCGGTGGCACCCGCCGCCCACTCCCGCCCGCAGGCTCCCCACAGCAGCGGGGTCAGCCCGAGTTCACGGGCGGTGACCAGCGAGAGGCCGCTCAGCACGCCGTACGGCGGCCGGAACAGCCAGGGCCGCACGCCGGTCACCTCGGCTATCAGCTCGGTTGCCCTGGTCAGGTCCGAGCGCGTGGCCACCGGGCCGCGGGCCGGCAGGTATCGGTGCTCCCACCCGTGCACCCCGACCTCATGCCCCGCCGCGGCGATCTCCGCCGCCAGCCCGGGCGCGCGAGCCACCATGCTGCCGAGCATGAAGAACGTGGCCCGCACACCGCGGTCGGCCAGCACCCGGACGAACTCCGGAGTGGATGCAGGGTCGGGCCCGTCGTCAAACGTGAGCGCCACATGGCCAGGGTCGCCGCTGCCAGCCAGCCGCCTGCAGGCCACCGAGCGCACCACGCCGAACCCGGTGAGGCCGGGCCCGGCCTGGGCGACCGCCAGCCCGGCGGCCGCCGCTGCCAGCAGCCAGCCGCCGGTGCGCATGCTCCGGCCAGCTTGTCGCACCCGGTGTGCACCCCTCGTCCGCGTCCGTGGCGTGACGCCCGCGATCAGGCTAGCGCCCGGCCGAGCACCGGGCTCAGGGCGCCATGCCAGCGGACGGCGGAGCGGACCGCCTTCGGCTCAGTCCCGAGCCTGGCGGCGCGGCCGGACCACCGAGCCCACGAGGCCCGTCAGCGCGAACGCGATCGCCCCGTGCCACACCGCC
>JBOHCP010000591.1:0-3767 GCA_050698875.1 Streptosporangiaceae bacterium
TTCACGGGCCGGAAACGCGCGGAGGCGGAGTATGCGGGTCGCGATCGCGTATCGCCTGGCCTCTCCTGAGAGCCTTGTGCAGGTTCGAGTCGCCCGCGGGGCACCCCGAAACATGGGAACCAACGGTAACCGCAGGACAGCTGGTCATTGAAGCCTGCGCGCCGGTGCAAGCGACAGGCACCCCGCACGGCGCGGGCGTCGGGTGACGAGGCATTCGGTCGGGCGATCAGGAGCACGCGCGCAGTGGCCTGGGATCTTGGCCGTGCCAAGCGGGTAGGTACCTGACCTCTGATGTACCGGGCAAGGCCTTGGCAATTACCTGCGAGGGACCGGGCTTCGGTGTGGGTTCCGGAGAAGGCTGTGTCCATGCCGAGCCGAGCAGTCGCATGATCGGGTAACCGATGCCGATCCCGGCCGCGGTCTTGACGTCGATGAGCGCGATCGCACGGCCGCCCCGCGCGGCGGGCCGATGGTCGCGGGCAACCGCGGTGGCCACACGTCGCGGTCCCGGGGGGCCGGCAGCCGTGGCACCAGGCAGAACCCGATGCCCAGCAGCGCCCGCCCGGCGAGGAAACGCGGCCAACCTGGCGGCGAGCGCCGAGGCGGCCCAGCGCCGGGCTGGTCACCGCGCCGGTCGGCAGCGCGATCGTCAGCGCCCACTGCGAAGCGGCCAGCGACACGTGATCCGCGGACTGGACCGTCGGCAGCAGCGGCGTGCCGAGGCTCGCCACCGCTGTGCACTTGCCTGGCTCCCGGAGCGGTGATGGCCCTGGCCGGACCGAGCGACGCGGCCCGCGTATGCCAGTCCTAGCATTCCTGTTGCGGGCCGGCCGGCGGCGTGTCGAACGGATCATGTCACAGAGCCTCGCCTGGCGGGCGGTGCCGTTGGCTGAGGCGGTTGGTTGATGCCCTCTGCCGCGCTGAGGCGTGCCGGTTGTCATGTCACCTCTCCTGGTGGTTTCAGAATCCGAGGGCTTCGCGGAGCAGCAGGACTGTGCTGCGCCCAGGTTGAGGTTCTGCGTTCAGGATGAGCAGGTGTTTGATGGCGCTGGGCTGCCCGTAGGCGACCTGGGCGCGGGCGCTTTCCAGCGGGAGAGCGTGGTCTTCGACGCGGCGCAGCGCGGTGCTCGGGTCGGGGACCACCTTCTGCGCGCCGACAATCCAGATCCTGCGGGCGGCGCCGCCGGCGTAGCTGGGTAGTTGGCTTCCGCTGAACGAGGCGGCTACCAGGGAGCCGGGTTCGGTGACCGCGGTGACGCTGCCAACGACGACGTCGGGGCTGGCGAGCAGCTGCCGGATGCGGCAGTAGCCAGGACCGACATGTCAAGGGCGGTCAGCCCGATTACGACCCGGCCGGTACCGGTTTGATCTCCGGCGAGCGGCATCTGCGGAGGACCCTCGCCGGGTACGTCGGCCGGGACGGCGGGGCTGAGGATGCCGGTCATCAGGGTGCCTGCACGGGCGTGGCGGCGGCGGCTAGTTGTCGGGGCGGCGGTCGTCGGGGTCGATGGCGCGCGTGATACGCCGGCCGATCTCGCTCAGCTGCCGGGACTGGGTCTTGCTCAGCGGGTCGAAGACCAGGCGGCGGACCTCCTGGACGTGGCCGGGCGCGGTTTCGGTCACCTTCGCCTGGCCCTGGTCAGCCAGGGTCGCCAGGGTGTAGCGGCCGTCGGCCGGATCGGGGGTGCGGCGCACCCAGCCGCGCTGCTCCAGCCGGGCGACGACCTGGGACAGGCGCGGCAGCGAGCCCTCGGTCTGCGTCGCGAGCGCGCTCATCCGCAGGGTGCGGCCGGGCGCCTCCGACAGCACGGCCAGCACCTGGTATTCGAAGTGGCTTATTCCGGCGTCGCGGCGCAGCTGCGCATCGAGCGCGGCCGGCAGCCTGACCAGCGTGCTGGCCAGGGCGCGCCACGCCTGGCTTTCCTCGGCGTCGAGCCAGCGGGGCTCCTGTGGGGCGTTCATGAGGACAGCATAACTTAACGATTGAAGTAAACCGGCAGAATGATGACTTGCATGATGAAGTGATGTAGAGGAGGTACAGTCAGTTAATGCGTTAAGTCAGCAGGAACCATCAGAGCCTGTTCGCCCGGACAGGTGACGGCCTTGTCGTCGCCGATACGCCAGAGCCGCTGGTGCCATCCATCGAGCGCGGCCGTCCATGAATGAACCGATCGGAAGGAAGCAATCATGACCACCACCACTGTCAGTCTGAGTGTCGCAGCCCTGGCCATCGACAGCGCCGATCCTGCCGCCCTGGCGGGGTTCTGGGGGAAGGCCCTCGGCCGCCCGGTCAGCCCGGGCGCCGTCGCCGGGGACACGGCGGTCGACGCCGCCCGCCATGACAGCGCCCCCGGATGATTCTGCACACTGTCCCCGAGCCCAAGGGGATGCATCTTGTCCTGATCACCGACCACTACGACGAGGAGATCGGTTGGCTGACCGGCCTGGGCGCCAGGCCGCTCAAACGAGGTCAAGCTCCCGGCAGTCCGCACGGGCGGTGTGACGTTCAGCGTGTCGCAGACCACGTTCGCCGACCCGGAAGGCAACGAGTTCGATCTGGTGATGTGGCAGCCGCAGCCCGAGTAGGCCGAGTCCGAGCACTCACTGCGGCCCCAGCGATGATCTTGGATCGGCGACTACCTCCGGCGGTAGCCTCCGGTCCAAGATCACCAAAAGCTGGCCGGAGGAGCAGCTGGGAATTACCGGCGCGGCGCCTCGTCTGCCCCGGACCCCTGGGTGGGTGAAATCCGGCCAGGCCGCGCAGCAGGCCGGACGACCGGCTGACGCGCGACCGTGCTTCTCCCAACTCGACGGAGCGGGCGGCGCAACTGCTGTCCATCGCGCTCGCAAGCTATCCGGACCGGTTTCGACTGGCGGTCCGCCTGGGAAATCGCCTATCTGGCCTTCCTTGGCACGATGCCGCTGACCCCCGTGGCCGGCCTGGCGGACTCCTGCCAACTACGGCCCGCCGCCGATGACCCGTCAGGCTGCTATTCCTTGAAAACCAAGGGGCAACCGTTATGCCAACGCACAGACAAAGAGGGCTCGACGGCTGAGCAGAAAGCCGCCCGGCTCACGGCGGCTCCGTCGGCGGGCCACCGCTGGAGCCGAGTTTGCTGCGGATGGCTTGTTCGAGGCCATCGGTGGTCTCGATGTGGGCCTCTCCCGCGGCGCGGAGGCCGACGGTGAACTGTCCCGGCCCGCGTGCGTCTGCCGGCCGGGGGTGGGCGCTGATCCTGAGTGGCCATCCATCACCGGAGCCCTGGAAGACCGGGGGCTCCGATCGCGGGTGGGCAGCCAAGTACCTGGCTCGCTCGATTGGGCTGGCGTCGAGTCCGGGCATGTCCCCGGTAGCTCGTTCATGACGGGCCTGCTGTTCCTGGTCGCCGCGCTGGATCTGCCCTTCGTAGTCGAGCGATGCCAGCCAGGCCTCGACATTGGTCCGCACCGGGCGCATCGCGGGGACCTGCGTCCCGGCGTGCGCCTCGACATTGAGCCAGAAGTCCGGCGACTCGATCTTCTCCAGTTCCCCGGCAATGTGTGCAAGGCGCTGCGCTTCTCCGTCAGGGCTGCGGGCGGTGCCTTGCGGTACACCTCGAAATGGGTCCGCACCGGCACGTCGACGGCGAAGTCGGTTCTGCTGCCGGTGCCGTTTTCTGGCTCTACCGCAACGGCCGCGGTCCAGCAGTACGAAGGTCACTAGTTCGGCCAGCGCGCCCCGGACCAGTTCGTTGTGCCGGTCCTTGAGCCGGGTGACAGGCGTGGCC
>JBOHCP010000592.1:0-3755 GCA_050698875.1 Streptosporangiaceae bacterium
GGGCTGGTGGCCACGGCGGCCGCGGCCCGGGGTTGCGCGGGGACGGCCTCAGCGGCCGTGGCTCCCGGCGCGTGCCGGGCCATCCCGCAGCCCGCGACGGCCAGCCTGGCGCCGATCACGGCGACTAGCAGCCGGGCTCGAGGGTTCGTGCGCACGGCGTCTGACGTTAGCCGAGGGCGACGGCGCCGGCGGGCAACTTGAGAAGTTGCCAGGTCAGGGCTCCGTCAGCCGGGCCCGGCCCGGCTGACCAGGCCGTCGGGCGCGTAGACCTGGCGGCAGCGGGCAGGCCGTATCCAGGCACCGACATGAACACCAGCCGCCGGCGGCGCGCTGCAGTGGTCAGCAGCCATTGGCCCGAGCCAACTGAGGCGAGGAGGACCTGACGTGACCGCAGTCCCGGAGGTCATGCTGAACAACGGCCAGCGGATTCCGCAGCTCGGCTTCGGCGTCTTCCTGATCCCGCCGGCGCAGACCGAGACCGCGGTGACGCACGCACTGCAGGCCGGGTACCGCCACATCGACACGGCGCAGATGTACGGCAACGAGGCCGAGGCAGGCCAGGCCATCAGCAAGTCTGGCCTCAGCCGCGCCGAGGTGTTCGTTACCACCAAGCTGAACAACGGCGCGCACCGCCCGGACGACGCTCGCCGGGCGTTCGACGGCTCGCTCAAGGCCCTCGGCACCGATTACGTCGACCTGTTCCTGATCCACTGGCCGCTGCCGACCAGGTACGACGGCGACTTCGTCTCGACCTGGCGCACGCTGGAGGAGTTCTACGCCGACGGCCGGGCGCGCTCCATCGGCGTGTCCAACTTCCAGCCGCAGCACCTGCGCCGTATCCACACCGAGGGTGAGATCACTCCGGCTGTCGACCAGATCGAGGTCAACCCGTACCTCCCCCAGGACGAGGTACGGGGGTTCTGCGCCGAGCACCAGATCGCGATCGAGGCCTGGTCGCCGCTCGGCCGCGGCAACGTACTGCGCGATCCGACCATCGATGACATCGCCCGCCAGTACCATAAGACGCCGGCGCAGGTGGTGCTGCGCTGGCATATCGAGCGCGGTGACATTGTCTTCCCCAAGTCCGTCACCGCGGCGCGGATCAGGGAGAACATCGACATCTTCGACTTCGAGCTGGCGGGCGACGACGTCGAGACCATCAGTGCGCTGAACCGCAACCAGCGCACCGGCCCCGACCCGGACACCTTCGACATGATCCCGGCCTAGCATGCGGTCGCCGCGGCTGGCAGTCGCTGTCGGCGCCGTGCTGCTGGCCATCGTGGGCTGCTCCTCAGCCGCGCAGCCAGCCGGCGGCCAGCCAGGGCGCACCGCGGCGCCCGTCCCGGCCTCGACGGCTCCGGCGGCGACCACGGCGCCGGCCAGCGACGTGCCGCAGCCCGCGCCCACCGTCGTCGTCGTGTTCGAGAACCGTGCGTTCGGGCAGGTCATCGGCAGCCCGGACGCGCCGTTCCTGACCGAGCTCGCGCACCGCGGCGCGCTGTTCACCCACTCCTACGCGATCACGCACCCGAGCGAGCCGAACTATCTCGCGCTGTTCTCCGGCAGCACGCAGGGTGTCACGAGTGACGCCTGCCCCATCTCGTTCGCCGCGCCGAACCTGGCGTCCGGCTTGCTCGCGACCGGCAAGACGTTCATCGGCTACGCGGAGGATCTGCCGGGCATCGGATCGCAGGCGTGCAGCGCGGGTGAGTACGCGCGCAGGCACGTGCCGTGGGCCGACTTCCGCAACCTCCCGCCCTCGGTCAGCCAGCCATTCTCCGGCTTCGCCCTCGCCGGCTTCAGCCGCCTGCCGACGGTGGCGTTCGTGATCCCTGACCTGTGCAACGACATGCACGACTGCAGCGTGAGCACCGGCGACGCGTGGCTGCGCGCGCACCTTGGCGGCTACGCGACGTGGGCGATGACGCATGACAGCCTGCTCATAGTCACCTTCGACGAAGACGACGGCACGCAGGTGAACCAGATTCCGACTATCTTCGTGGGACAGCAGGTCCGGCCTGGCTCGTACCCGGAGCGGATCAACCACTACACGGTGCTGGCCACGATCGAAGCCGCCTACGGGCTGCCGCGGGACGGCAACGCCGCCACCGCGCCGCCTATCAGCGACATCTGGCGGCGATCCTGACCGCAAGCGCAGCGGAGTCGCCGTCCGGTAGCGCAGGCATGGCCGCCGCGCTGCGGGGAAGCTGAGCGCTCCATACTGAGAGCGGCGGATGCGATACCGGCAAGGGGCAGACGATGCGGCTTCGGTCGGGCGTAGCGATCGATCTCGGCACGGTCAACACGCTCGTGTACGTCGCGGGCCGCGGCCTTGTCATCGACGAGCCGACGGCGATCGCCATCAGCCGGGAAACCGGCGAAGTCGTGTCGGTGGGCCTTGCGGCGGACGCGCTCACGGGCAAGGAGCCGTACGGCATCGAAGTTGCGCACCCACTGCAGGGCGGCGTGATCGCGGATCTGGACGCGACGGTGGCCATCCTGCAGGCGTTCCTGCGCCGGGCGCGGGTGCGCAGGCGGCTGGGCAAGACCGTTGCCGTCGTGTGCCTGCCAGTCGAAACCACCGTCGTGGAACAACGGTCGGTGGTTGCCGCAGTCGCAGCGCTGCGGCCTCGGTGCGCCGTCCGCCTGGTCGAGGAGCCGGTCGCCGCCGCAGCGGGCTCCGGCTTCGATCTGCTGGCCGGCTCGGGCGCCTTCGTCGTGGACATCGGCGGCGGCACGACGGACATCGCGGTGCTGGCTGGCGGTCACCTCGTACGAGCGCGCTCGCTCCGGCTCGGCGGCGACGCCATGGACGACGCCGTCGCCACGGCGGTCAAGAGAGAGCACTGCCTGCTCATCGGCCGGAACGCGGCGCGCAACCTGAAGATGACACTCGGTCTCGCGGACGGCGTGCTCACCGAGGCGGAGACCGTCGGCGTCGACGCCGCCGGGCGGATTCCACGGACCGAGCGTGTCTCGGCCGGGCTGGTCGCGGCGGCCATCGAGCCGATCGTCGAGTCGATCATCGCCACCGTGCGAGAGATGCTTTCCGACATCCCGCCCAACCTCGCCGAGGAAGTGGTCCGCGGCAAGATCCGGCTGTCCGGCGGCGGCGCGCTGCTGCCCGGTCTTGCTTACCGGGTCGAGGCGGCGGCCGACATCGCCGCCGTGGTCGTTGAGGATCCGCTGCAGTGCGTGATCCGCGGTGCGGCGCAGATCCTGGAGCTCGGCACCGCCGGAGCCAGGTCGACGGCTGGCTGACTCGGCCCTCTTGCCCGCTAGGCCGCGTATTGCCGCGATTAGCCGAAGTCTGCCAGGGACAGCGGTGTTAAATGAGCTGCGCGAAACTTCGCAGTTTTGGCCGGGAGCACCGGTGCGGACGGCAGCCGTGGTTGCGAGCGGTCACGGAGGGAGGCTCATGCCAGCGCGCGCGCGTTGGTCGCGCCAGCGGTCGATCCGCGCCCTCCTCGCGTTAGGCTTCGTTGTTCCCGTCATCTCCCTGCTTGCCCTGTGGGTGTTCGGCACCGACGTCACGCTGACGCGCGCCGCCGCTGAGCATGACTTCACCGCGGCTGACCGGCTGTATTCCGGGCCGGCTCAGGCACTCAGTTCCGCGCTGGCCGCAGAACAGTTGCACGCAGTCACCTGGCTGAGCGCCGGGGGGCATGTCCCGGTCACGCCGCTGCGGGCGCAGTTCCGCGCCAGCGACGAGGCCGCCGCGGCGTTTGTCGCTGCCGCGCGCGCCGATCGGGCAG
>JBOHCP010000593.1:0-3732 GCA_050698875.1 Streptosporangiaceae bacterium
CTCCCGCGCGCCCGCAGTTGCGGTTGCTGCTTGCCGTGCACGCGCTGTCGGCTGGCCGGGTCGTGCCGGCCGGGGACCTCGTTGACCTGCTGTGGGATGACCGGCCGCCGAAGTCCGCGCGGGCTACCCAGCAGGTACTGGCCGCGCGGCTGCGTAAGGCCATGAAAGGCGTGCCGGAGTGCGGCCTGGAACGGCACGGAGAGGGCTACCGGCTGCGCATCGACCGCGGCCTCGTTGATGTGCACCAGTTCCGGTCACTGGCCAGGGCGGCGCGGCAAGCTCGCGACGGCACGGCTGCGATCGCCCTCTTCGACCAGGCGCTGGCGCTCTGGCGGGGCCCGGCGCTGGCGGATGTGCCCGCTACCACGGGGGCCGAGGCGATCCGCAGCGGGCTGGAAGAGGAACGCCTCGCCGCCATCCAGGGCCGGTTCAGCTGCCTGCTGGCCGCCGGGCATGATGCCGAAGCCGCCGCGGAGATCCCGCTCGTGCTGGCCCTGCATCCGCTCTCGGAGCGGCTGGCCGGCTTGCAGATGCTCGCCTGGTACCGGTGCGGCCGGCAGGCCGACGCCCTGCGGGTGTTCCGCGACCTGCGATCGCGGCTATCAGGCGAGCTCGGCGTCGAGCCAGGACCGGAGCTGCAGCGCCTGCACCAGCAGATCCTGTCCGCCGACGCGACGCTGGCACGGCCCGGTGCTGCCGCCTGGCCAGCAGGGGAGGGGAACAGAGTGGCTGGGTCTGCGGCACCAGCGGCGCCCGCGGTCGGGTCGGCGGACAACGGCCGGCGGGCGGCGGCGACTGCCGTCTATGAGCAGGCCCGCCGGCTGAGTTGCGGTCGGCCCGACAGCACGCTTGCCGTCGCGCTGCGACCGCTGCACGAGCAGATCCAGGCCGGCAACAGAGCCCTGCACCAGCTGCCGCCCGCCGATACCGGGCCGCTGCACGGCACCGGGGTGGCCGTGGTGCCGCGCCAGCTGCCACCCGCGCCGGCCGGCTTCACCGGCCGGCAGCGCGAGCTGCACGTGCTCACCAGGTGGCTCGACGGCGGAACGTCAGCGGGGGTGCCGGTGGTCCTCGTGGTGACCGGTACCGCCGGAGTCGGGAAGACCGCGCTGGCCCTGCAGTGGGCGCATCAGCTGCGGCACCGGTTTCCCGATGGCCAGCTGTACCTGAACCTCCGCGGGTTCGGCCCCTCGCCGGCCCCAGCGGCGCGGGCCGAGGCGATCGCCACGTTACTCGAATCGCTGGGGGTGCCGCCAGGCCGGATCCCGCGGCAGCTCGACGCGCAGGTTGGGCTGTATCGCAGCCTGCTGACGGGCAGGCGGATCCTCATCGTGCTCGACAACGCGCGGGACGAGGCACAGGTGCGGCCGTTGCTGCCTGGGTCCGCCAGCTGCGCCGTGGTGGTAACCAGCCGCAGCCAGTGCGTCGGGCTGGCGGCAGCCGAGGGCGCCCGGCTGGTGGCGCTCGGCATGCTCACCGAGCACGAGGCCGGGCAGTTGCTCGCCGCGCGCCTGGGCCCAGGACGAGCCGCCGCCGAGCCGGAGAGCGTCGCGGAGCTGGCGAACCTGTGCGGGCGGCTGCCGCTGGCGCTGGCGATCACCGCCGCCCAGGCGGCCACTCGCCCGGCGCTGCCGCTCAGTTCGCTCGCGGCCGGGGTGCGGGACGCCAGGGCGCGCTTCGACGCGCTCGACGCCGGCGACGAGGCCGCCGATATCCGGTCCGCGTTCTCCTGGTCATACCGCCTGCTCGGCGAGCCGGCCGCGGGCATGTTCCGATTGCTGGCGGCGCACCCGGGGCCGGACATATCCGAGGCTGCTGCCGCCAGCCTCGCCGACAGTGAGGTTTCCGCGGCGCGCGCCGCATTGTCCGAGCTCGCCCGTGCCAGTCTCGTGCTGGAGCACGCCGCCAGCCGGTTTGCGGTGCACGACCTGCTCCGGGCTTATGCCGCGGAGCTGTGCGAGGAGGGCGAGCGGCGCGCCGCGATCCGCCGGGCGGCGGATCATTACCTGCGCGTGGCGCGCGCAGCGATGCGGCTGGCCTACCCGGCCGAGGACGACAAGCCCCGGGCCCTGGTGGTGCTCCGGAGCACACCACCGGAGCCGCTGGCTGACCGGATGCACGCCCTGGCCTGGCTGGAAGCAGAGCACCGCGTGCTACTGGCGATGACGGCAGCGGCGGTCGACGCCGGCCTGGATGCCCACGCCTGGGAGCTGCCGGCCGTGCTCAGCCAGCATTTCGCGCGGCGGGGCTACTTCCCCGACTGGGCCGAGTCGCAGCGCGCGGCGCTTGCCGCCGCCACCCGGCTCCGCGACGATGCCGCGCGGGCCCGCGGTCACCGGGCTCTCGGCGACGCGCTGGTCCAGCTCGGCTCCGTCGCGGAGGCGCGGGCTCACCTGCGCCGGGCGCTGACGCTGTACCGCCGGCTCGGCGACGAGTTCGGTCAGGCGGTGTGTCACACCAGCACCTCACGGTTGTTCAACTCGCTCGAAGAGCCGGCCGCGTCCCTCAGCCACGCGCGCAGCGCGCTGGGCCTGTACCGGGCCTGCGGCCACCTGGCCGGGCAGGCCCGCGCACTCAACGCGATGGGCTGGAATAGCGCACTGCTCGGCCGGGTCACCCGCGGCCTCGGCTACTGCCAGCAGGCGCTGGAACTAAACCGCCAGGTCGGCGACCGGTTCGGTGAAGCATCGACACTGGACAGCATCGGCTACTGCTGGCGCCTCGCTGGCCGGCCAGAGCGGGCCATCATCCATTACGAGCAGGCGCTCGAGGCGTTCGCGGACACCAGCGACCGCTACTCCCTGGCGCGCACCCTCGACCGCCTCGCCGACGCCCGCCGGGCCATCGGCAGCCACGAGGACGCACGCAAAGCCTGGCGCCAGGCCATCGCGATCTTCGACGCCATGCATCACCCGGACGCCCGGATTCTGCGCGCGAAACTGCACGACGCCGTCACCGTTCCGACCTGAGATCGGCCGGCTACCCTCGCTTGACGAGCTTCGCGGCGAAGAACGCCTCGAACTGGTCGGTGGGCAGCACCCGCAGGGCGTGCCGGAGGGCCGGCTCGAAGCGGTAATCGCGCCATCCGCCAAGGCCGGGCCGGAAGTTCGGCTGATCCAGGCTGACCGGCTGCACGTCGAGGTCGCGGTGGCGGCGCAGTATCTGGCTGACCGGGAACTCGTTCTCCTCCGGCGCGATCGTGCAGGTGGAGTACACCATCGTGCCGCCCGGCCGGAGCAGCCGGTAGGCCGCCGCCAGCATCCGGGTCTGCTGGAACTTGTACCGGTCGATGCGCTCCTGCGACCAGAACCGCAGGGCGTCCGACCGTCGCAGGTCGATGCGTCCCTCGCCGGAGCACTGCACATCGAGCAAGATCCGGTCAAACGTCTGCCCGGGCAGCTCCTTGTCCAGGTACTGGGCCGGGATCGAGGTGAGATTCTCGTACGGCACGCGGTACAGCCGGGCGAGGTCACCCAGCTTGGCCGCACGCGGCGCGATCGCGTCGTTGAGCCACAGCCGGGCCCTGCCATCGGTGCGGGCGGCGATGTGGAACGCCTTGCCGCCCGGCGCCGCCGCCGTGTCGAGGATGAGCTCACCGGGCTGCGGGTCGAGCATGACGACCGGGATCAGGCTGGACGCGTTCTGGAGGTAGACCATGCCCCGCTCGGCGAGCGGGATTGCGCCGCCGCATCCGGTGTCTGCGGCGCAGAAGTATGCGTCGGCGCACCAGGG
>JBOHCP010000594.1:0-3728 GCA_050698875.1 Streptosporangiaceae bacterium
CCATGGACCAGGGCGCGCTGCTCGGCGTACGGATCGCCGTAGTGCGCGGCAACGCCGGCGTCCGGTCCGTCGGCCGGGACAGCGCCCGGCGTGGCCAGCAGCGGGCTGCTCATCGGCCTGACGGACGGCGGTGTCCGGATTCGGCCACGTTCCCGTCCCCTTTCTTGGTTGTCATCCGCGGCGGCAGGAGGCGCAGAGCCCGAACACGGTCAGGTGCCCCACGTCGGTCAGAAACCCCAGCCGCTCCTCCAGCGCGAGCACGAGCGGCCGGACGGCCGACTGGTCCACCTCGGTGATCTGCTCGCACTGCCGGCAGACGAGGTGCACGTGCTGGGCGTGCTCGGTCAGGTGGTAGCTCGGCGCACCGTGGTGGATGTGGCTGTGCTTGACCAGGCCCAGCTGCTCGAGCAGCTCCAGGGTCCGGTAGATGGTCGAGACGTTGATGCCGTGCGCCGTCTGGCGGACCTCGGCGTGGATCTCCTCCGGGGTCGCGTGCTCGAGGCGGGCAACGGCCTCGAGCACGAGCTGGCGCTGCGGGGTGACGCGATAGCCGCCAGCCCGGATGGTGTCATCCCACGTCTGCGCCACGCTCCTCAGTCTAGTGACGGTGACCAGCCGACGGTGTCGACCGGAGAGCGGCCTGCCTGATGCCACCCGCCAGTAACACGGTTGCCGGGCAGCGCCGGGTGTCGTAGCGTAGCGGGTACGCAGGAGAGGAGGTGGTCCAACGTATGCATAGATGTCGGACTTGCGAGGTGGCTGTCAGTTAGCCGCCGCCTGCGTGAAGCGCCGATTCGCGGCCTGCCGCGGTAGGCGCATCACCAGCCGCTCCTTGGCCTGCTTCAGAACTGGCTGATCGTGCCCTGCGCGTCATGCGTGGCGGGGCGAGATCAGGGTCAGCCTGCCTGCCTGGACTGGGCGGCGGTTGGCGAATTCACGGCAGACACCGACCCCCCGGACTGACCGGCCTTGTCCAGCCGGTCCCCGTGGCGGGCCTGTTACTGGTGCAAGTGCGCCGGAGCGGGCCAAGCGCGGGAGCGGTCCGGGGGTTTCTTTCTGCGGTGACCTTTACTCCGTACGATTGAGCCATGACCGGGCAGCGGCAGGAGTTCGAGCGCGAGCTTGAGGCCATTGAAACAAAGGTCATTGAGCTGTTCGCGCTGCTGGCTGAGGATCTGCCCAAGGCGACTCAGGCGCTGCTGAACAGCAACAATGAGGTTCTCCAGGCGCTGGCCGAGCGCGAGCAGGTCATCGACACGCTCTACCCGGAGATCGAGCAGCTGGCCAATCGCGAGATCCTACTGCAGGCGCCGGTCGCCTCAGACCTGCGCTTCTTGCTGTCTGTGCTGCGAATAGTGCCGGAGCTTGAGCGCTCTCACGACCTCGTCATGCATATCGCCACCCAGGCCAATCACATCCTGGGTGACGATCTCTCTGCGCGCGCCCGGCGTCTCCTTCAGCGAATGGGCGACCTCGTGTCCGAGATGTGGCGCCAGGCGGCGGATTCCTGGTACCAGCGTGATCGATCTGTCGCGTTCGCGCTGGCCGAGCGCGATGACGAGATGGACGAACTCCACACCAGCCTGATCGCCGAACTCGCGTCCGGACGAATGGCACTGCCCGTGACCATGGAAATGACGCTCGTTGCCCGTGACTACGAGCGTCTCGGCGCGCACGCCGTCAATATCGCTCGAAGAGTCGTGTACCTGGCGGGCCCGGTCGACGCATAGCGCCGGGGTCCGGACGGCCTGGTGTCAGCCCATCCCGCCGCCGTGACGTAGGCCTGGTGTCAGCCCATCCGGCCCGTGACGTAGGCCTGGGTCCGGGGGTCGTGTGGGTTCTGGAACATGTTCTCGGTCAGGTCGTACTCGACGAGCACGCCGGTCCGGACATCGCTCGTGTCGTCGCGCAGCACCGAGTAGAAGGCCGTCCGGTCGCTGACCCTGGCCGCCTGCTGCATATTGTGCGTGACGATGACGATGGTGTACTCCGACTTGATCTCCTGCATCAGGTCCTCGATCCGGCCAGTCGCGATCGGGTCGAGCGCCGAGCACGGCTCGTCCATCAGGACCACGTCAGGCTCGACGGCCAGGGTGCGAGCGATACACAACCGCTGCGCCTGCCCGCCTGACAAGCTCAGGCCCGATTTACTGAGGCGGCTTTTCACCTCGTCCCAGAGGGCGGCCCGGCGCAGCGAGCGCTCGACGATCTGGTCCAGCTTGGCCTTCTTGCGCTCACCATTGATCCGTGGCCCGTAGGCCACGTTGTCGTAGATCGACTTCGGGAACGGGTTCGGCTTCTGGAAGACCATGCCGATGCGCCGACGCACCGCGGTCGCTGACACGTCCGAGGCGTAGAGCGACTGCCCGCGGTACTGCACCTCACCCTCGACGCGAGCGGTGGGGATGAGGTCGTTCATCCGGTTCAGTGTCCGCAGCACCGTCGTCTTGCCGCAGCCGGACGGGCCGATGAAGGCGGTGATCTCGTTCTCGTAGATCGACAACGAGACATCGGTCACGGCTTGGAAAGAACCATAGTAAATCGAAACATTGTGGGTTTTAAAGATCATCCTGCGCGGGGACTCGGGCCGTGGCGATGCGTCCTGCCGCTCGGCCAGTTCGGGCGGTGCGACCTTCGTCAGTTCCTGGTCAGGCTGGTCCATAACGTTCCTACCGCGAGAATCGGGCAGCTCGGCCGGTGGCCAGGCGAGCGATGACCATCAGGATGAAAGCAATCGCGATGAGCGTCAATGCCGCGCCCCAGCCGCGAGCCTCCGCTCCAGTGTACGGCTGTGACGCATTCGCGAAGATCAGCGTCGGCAGCGCAGTGTTGGCGCCGGCGAACACATCGGGGTTCGGACTGGTCACGGTCAGGATGCAGAACAACAGCGGCGCTGTCTCGCCCGCGGCCCTGGCCACGGCCAGCAGCACCCCGCTGACGATCCCGCTGAGCGCGGTCGGCAGCGCCACTGTGAGCGTCACCCTCGCCTTGCTGGCTCCGAGGGCGTAGCTGGCCTCCCGCAGCGGGTCGGGTACGAGCTTCAGCATCTCCTCGCTGGAGCGGATGATGACCGGCAGCATCAGGCAGCCGATGGCGAAGGCGCCGGCCAGGCCCGAGTATCCGAAGTGGATGACCCAGATCGAGAAGATGAACAGGCCCATCACAATCGACGGCACGCCGGTCATGACGTCGGCCATGAACCGGATGAGCCGCGTCGCGAACCGGTTGCCGCCGTACTCGTTGACGTAGACGGCGGCCAGCACGCCGACAGGCACGGCCAGGACCGTGGCAAGCCCCGTGATCAGGATCGTCCCCAGCACCGCCGGCCCTACGCCGCCCACACTGGCCGGCGCGACGTTGAACGGGATATCGCTAGTGAGGAACTGCCAGCTGATGATCGAGGCGCCCTTGGAGATCACCGTGTACAGGACGAACCCGAGCGGGATGATCACCAGCACGAACGCGACGAACATGACCACCGTGGCGATCTGGTTCTTGGCGCGGCGCCAGGATCGCGGCTCCCGCAGGTCGACCCGCGGCTGCTGACCGGAGACGGCCATCAGGCACCGCGCTGCCGCTGGACGGAGCGGGCCACGACCCCGCGCGCCAGGACGTTGACGATGATCGTCAGCACGAACAGGAGCACGCCGAGGCCGATGAGCGCCGCCCGGAACTCGCCGAAGGACTCGCCGAACTGGTTCGCGATGACCGCCGGCATGCTGTAGCCC
>JBOHCP010000595.1:0-3725 GCA_050698875.1 Streptosporangiaceae bacterium
GGCCGGTCGCACGTCGGCTGGGCCTCAGGCGCGTGACAGCATGTGTGACGCGCGGCCACCCAGCCGGGGCCGCGGGGACCGGGGCGGGGGCGCCAGTGAGTCAGCAGCTCGAGAGCTATCAGGACGAGATCTACCTGACCGGGCTTACCGGCGCGGTGCCGGGCCTGCCCGCCGGCCTGCACCGGCTGGAAGAGGCGGCGCGGGCGGTCATGACGCCACGCGCCTTCGACTACGTGGCGGGGTCAGCCGGGTCGGGGGAGACGGCGGCGGAAAACCTGCTTGCGTTCCGGCGCTGGCGGATCGTGCCGCGGATGCTGACAGACGTGAGTACGCCCTCGTACGCCGCGCGGCTGCTCGGCACCGACCTGACGGTCCCATTCCTGCTGGCGCCAGTCGGCGTGCTCGGGATCGCCCATCCAGAGGGCGAGCTGGCGGTCGCGAGAGCCGCTGCGAGCGCCGGCGGGCCGATGATCCTCAGCACGGCGTCATCGACGCCGATGGAAGCCGTCGCGGCGGCGAACGAGGGCGGCGCTGGTATCAGCTGTACTGGGCTAAGGACCGGGCGGTCGCGGCCAGCCTGCTCGGCCGGGCCCAGGCGGCCGGCTACGGTGTCCTCGTCGTCACGCTGGCCACCCGCACCCTCGGCTGGCGGCCGCGCGACCTGGACAACGGCTACCTGCCGTTCCTGCAGGGCGCCGGCATCCAGAACTACCTGTCCGACCCCGCGTTCCAGGCGGGCCAGCCGACGGCCGTCGAGGATGACCTGCAGACGGCCGTCCTGCGCTACACCCAGATGTTCGGCGACCTGTCACTCACCTGGGACGACATCTCGTTCCTGCGGAACCACTGGAACGGGCCGATCGTGCTGAAGGGGATCCTGTCGGTTGGCGACGCCCAGCGGGCCGGGCAGGCCGGCGTGCAGGGCGTCGTCGTGTCCAACCACGGCGGCCGGCAGGTGGACGGGGCAATCGCCGCGCTGGATGCGCTGCCGGGCATCGCCCGGGCTGTCGGCTCGACGATGGCGGTGCTGTTCGACGGCGGCATCCGGGGCGGTGCCGACATGCTCAAGGCGCTGGCCCTCGGCGCGCAGGCTGTCCTGCTTGGCCGCCCGTACGTGTACGGCCTGGCACTCGGCGGCGAGGCCGGCGTCCGGCACGTGCTCCGCGCCCTGCGCACCGACTTCGAGCTCACCATGCGGCTCGCCGGCCTGCCGACGCTGACCGAGCTTGGCCCCGACTGCCTGCAGCGGCGCAGTGAGCCCGGACCGGGCCAGCGCTGGGCCTGCCGGGCTGCGTTACAGCTGCTCGACGTTCACCACGATCGCCTCTTGCGTCGAGCGGGCGATCACGATCACCGCGGCCTGGTCCGGCGAGGGATTCTCCTCCCGGTGCGGCACCCATGGGGGCACCCAGACGTAGTCGCCCGGCCCGGCTTCCAGCTGGCTGATCTCACCGCTGGCAGGGTCGCGGAACGCGAACACCGGCCTGCCCGACACCACGTAGATTCCCGTCTCGGACGCACCGTGGTGATGGTTACCCGAGGTAACCGCCGGCGGCAGCTCGGTGCGCCCCATCCACAGCGACGCCGCGCCGGTCAGCTCTCCGGAGATCGCCGCCGACCTGATCATGCCGCTGGTCTGGGCGGTGCCGCCGGACAGCTGATCCGGCCTGATCAGCCGCAGGCCGCCCGGCAGTGCCGCGCGGGCGCGCGGGGACGGCACCTGGTCGCCGCCCGAAGCGATCACTCCTCCTCGAGCGACAGCGAGACCGAGTTGATGCACCAGCGCTGGTCGGTGGGCACGTCGTAGCCCTCGCCCTCGAAGACGTGCCCGAGGTGGCTGTTGCACGCCGCGCACCTGACCTCGGTGCGCGCCCGGCCGAGCGAGCGGTCTTCCAGCAGAATCACCGCGTCGTCCTCGGTGGGCTGGTAGAAGCTCGGCCACCCGCAGCCGGAGTGGAACTTCGTGCTGGAGGAGAACAGCCTGGCGCCGCAGGCGCGGCACCGGTAGACGCCCTTGGTCTCGGTGTCGGTGTACTCGCCGATAAACGGGGCCTCGGTGCCCGCTTCGCGCAGTACGTGGTACTCCTCAGGCGACAGCCTGGCTCGCCACTCGTCCGCTGACAGCTCAACCTTGTCCATGCTCGCGAGACTACCCGGCCGCCCGCCCGGCGCCGCTAGCCGGCGGTGCCGTCGGCCGGGCCGAGCTCCGCGCTTCCCCGGCGCCTGATTACGCCAGCACGACCTCGTAGCCCGGCTCGGTGGCGACGTCCGCGGGCCGCAGCCTGATCTCGGTGACCTTGCCAGCTGACCGCACGTCGGCGCTGGCGGCGGCGAGCGCGGCGCGGTTGCTCTCGTCGGCGGTCAGGATCAGGGCGGGAACGGGCTGCCGCATCGGGATGCCGGCCGCCGACTTTGCCTTCCTGATGGCCCCGATCGCCGCTGCCGCCGCGGTGAGCGCGCCGTCATCGGCAGATCCCGCCAGGTCGCGCAGTTCCGCCGCGTCCGGCCAGGACGACCGGTGCACGGAGCCGTGCTGCCACCAGGACCACGCCTCCTCGGTCACGAATGGCAGCATAGGCGCGAACAGCCGCAGCAGTACCGACAGGCCGTGCCGCAGCGCGGCCCGCGCGGACGCGGCACCCGCGTCGCCGTGCTCGCCATACGCGCGCGCCTTGACGAGCTCGAGGTAGTCGTCGCAGAAGAACCAGAAGAACCGCTCCGCGTGCTCCAGTGCGGCCGCGTGATCGTAGCCCTCCAGTGCCGCCGTGCACTGCGCGACGACCCCGGCGAGTCGGCTCAGCATGGCCCGGTCGATCGGCTCGGTGATCTCGAGGTCAGCCATCGGATCCGCCGGGCCGATGCCGAGCACGAACCGGGTCGCGTTGAGGATCTTGATGGCCAGCCGCCGGCCGATCTTGATCTGCGCCAGGTCGAACGCGGTGTCGGCGCCGAGCCGCGCGCTGGCCGCCCAGTAGCGGACTGCATCGGCACCGTGCTCGCGCAGCAGATCCATGGGCGTCACCGCGTTGCCCTTGGACTTGGACATCTTCTTCCGGTCCGGGTCCAGGATCCAGCCGGAGATGGCCGCGTGCTGCCACGGCAGCACCCCGGCCTCAGTGTGCGAGCGCAGCACCGTGTAGAACAGCCAGGTTCTGATGATCTCGTGGGCCTGCGGCCGCAGGTCCATCGGGAAAACGCGCTGCAGGAGGTCGGTGCCCTCCGGCCAGCCGGCGGCGATCTGCGGCGTCAGCGACGAGGTAGCCCACGTGTCCATCACATCGGGATCGGCCGCGAAGCCGCCGGGCTGTCCGCGCTGCTCAGGCTGATAGCCGGGCGGGGTGTCGGCGGCCGGGTCCACCGGCAGGTCGGCCTGCCTGGGCAGGATCGGGTGGTCCTCCTCGATCCGCCCGGTCGCGTCGACCGCGTACCACACCGGGATCGGCACGCCGTTGTAGCGCTGCCGGCTGATCAGCCAGTCGCCGGTCAGCCCCTCGACCCAGTGCTCGTACCTTGTGCGCATGTACTCGGGGTGCCATCGCAGCTCCTGGCCCCGCGCGAGCAGCGCGGCCGCGAGCTCGGCGGACCGGCTGCCGTTGCGGATGTACCACTGCCGGGTCGTGATGATCTCCAGCGGGGTCTGGCCGTACTCGTAGAACTTCACCGCGTGCCGGATCGGCTCGGGCTGGCCCCGCAGCGCGCCGGCCGCGCCGAGCAGCTCTGTCACC
>JBOHCP010000596.1:0-3721 GCA_050698875.1 Streptosporangiaceae bacterium
ATCCATGAACGCCCGGACGGTCATGCCGGGCACCTGGTCAGCCAGCCAGGCCTGCAGCTCGCCTGCGCTGCGGTCGGCGGAATCCTCCTCCGGGCCGATCGAGCGGACCAGCGCCGCCCACAGCCGCCGCCATGCGCTGACCGAGTAGTTCCGCAGCAGCACGCCCCGCCAGGCCGCGGCCTGTGCGATGCCCGCCAGGACCGGATCGGTTTCCAGCGCGTCGCTGAACACCACGGCGGACTCCACCGCATCCGGCCAGGTCAGGGTCGTATCTGCGCCGTGCAGCACCGTGGTCCGGCCGAGGATCCGCATCGCCGCCCGGCGGCGACGGTCATCTGGCTGCCACTGCGCGGGTTCATGGCTGCCCCCGCGGGTTGCCGTGAACAGGTCCAGCAGCCACGGGATCTCGGGCATGTCGTCGCTGTGGAGGCTGACGTGCCGCAGCGCCTCCAGCTGCGCCGGCGCCAGACGGTCCTGCGCGACGGCAGCGAACATGGGGCCGAAGAACTCGCGAACTGCGCCAGGGCAGGCATGCCGGCCGGCACGGAAGGCGTTGTCCTCCACCGCTACCGTGCCCAGGACCTGACTCGGCCCGCCGTAGGAACCCCAGAACCCCGACTTCCGCGGCGAGTACGAGTGCTGTTCGGCACCCATGCTCACCGCGCCCGCGACATCCAGCCCGTCACCGAACCACGGCCGCACCCCGTCGACCCCGTGCGCTCTCCTGGCCGGACCAGGTGACCGGTCCTCATCCAGCATCGACACCCCGGCCAGCACCACCTCACTGCGGCGTACCAGCTCCCGGCATGCCTCCACCGCCCAGGCCGTGGTCCTGGGCATGCGCGGCGAGCGCGGCATACAGGGCGAAGTACCGGACGAACTCGCTCGCGGTCGAGACACCCGGAAGGAGGAGCGTCACAGTCCGCTGTACCGCGCCTTCCACCTTCAGCGGGTAACGGCTGTCATGCTGCACCAGGCCACGCGCCGACCAGGCCGGCCCGTCGACCACAGCCGTCACGCGACCACCCCATCCGCTACACATCTGGTCGTCAGTCCCGAGACCCGCTCACTGCCAGCGGCCGCGGGCGCGCCCTTCAATTGAACAAGCGACCCAGGTCATTTACGAGCATTACACCTGTCCCGACTCGGCGCGCGTTTCCCTTCTGCCGGCCTCGGCCGGGGCGCCCCCCTTTCCCCTGATCTCCCGCATCGCGGCGCGGCCTTGCGCGCCCCAGCGGTCAGCGGCCCTGCTCTACAGCGTGGATGGCGCCCGATAGCGTCCAGGCGTTGCCGACGGCCTGATTGATCAGCAGCTGCCCGGCTACGCACAGGTGATCGGACGGGTTCCACTGCACTCCTTCGCCCCGCAGGTGCACCAGCGTCCCGGCGGCGCCGAGCACGGCGCGGGTGCTGTCAGACAGGAGCTGGGTGATCAGGCCGGGCTGCTCGCCGGCGGCGGCCGCGATCCTGGCCGCGGCCTCGGCTGTATGGCCAGGTTGAGCTGACCCCTGGAACGCGGCGACGGTGCCGTCGATCTGACGCCGGCGGCGCCTGCGCGTGCCGAGGCGGTATCAGCCACCGCACAATCAAGGCTAAGGCAGTCGCAGTGATCGCAGCCGCATCTCCGAGTTCGCCCGCCTCGCCCGGACCCTCAGCCGGATGCGCGACCTCATCTACCAGACCCTGGGCGGCGGGCCGTCCAACGGCCGCGCCGAGGCGCTGAACTCCCAGATCAACGCCCTGATCACCCGCGCCCGAGGGTTCAGAAGCGCTGCTTCCCTCACCGCCATGGCCGAGTTCGTCTACGGCGGCTTGTGCCCCGAGTCGCCCTACTGACGGAACCTGTCATGAAACCTGAAAGCTGGGGAGAGCCCCCAGAACACTCCCCGGGGCGGCTGAAGATCCGTCATGGTTTCAGGCTAGGCCGCCCCAAAGCCGGTGTCGCGCCGCGGTCCGCTGGACCCGGCGAGTAGGGGTCTGGCGAGTAGCCTCACGGTTGTGCCCAAGTCACGTGGCCACAAGACGCGCCAACGTGCTGCGCGGTCACCGCGGGTTTCGGGTAACCCTCAGCGCCGGGCCATCGCCCGCCTGGCTACCGCAGCGGAGCGGGCCGCAGCGCGGATGGACGCGATGGCTGGCGGGGATGTGTCGGATTCGCTGCAATTGACCTCGCTGCCGCCGCTGTTCCTGGACCTGGTCGCAGCCGGGTACGGGGACGCGATACCAGCCGAACGATGCGTGGATGACTGCCTGATCCTGATCTACGCCTATGCCCAGCTGGGTATCGCGGCACAGGTCAGGGCAGCGGAACTGGTCATCACCAGGGCTTCTGCCGGGCAGGACATCACCTATGGCACTTTGGCGCCATGGTGGGAGGACGGCATGCTGCACGGCCACACCGTTTGTGTGGATACCGAGTCTGGGGCACCTCGTCGACGTCACCGCCGAGCAGTACACCGAGATCGCCGCGTGCCGCGGCGGACCGGTCATCGCCGCATGCCCGGCGTCCCCAGGCAGCGGTGATGACGTACAGCGGGTCGAGACCCGGCGGGCAGATCTGCTGCTCACCTACACACTGGCGCCAGCCGCGGCCACGGCGGGCCTGCTGAACCACCCGGTGGTCCGGGCCGAGGGCGGCGGCCACCGCCGCCGGGGCACAATGTGGCCTCGCAGGTCGTCGCGTGGCTGGCCGAATGCCAGCCGCCCGAACGGATCTCCCTGATCCCCAACCGCCGGGCAGCCGCCCTGGTAGAAGCCGTGCGCGATCTTCCAGAGCACTCCACCGCCGTCGGCGACCGCCCGTTCGTGCTCCCCGGCCCGCACGGCGAACCGGTCATAGCGCGGCTCGATAACATCCCGCTTCCCGAGGGAACGCCGCCAGCCGTGCACGTCACCAGGCAATGACCACCAGAGTCCCCAGAAGGATGAATGGACCAAACGGCAGGCGAGTGGTGCGAGTCGCCCGGTGCATAGCTAGCAGCGCCCCGCCACAGATGCCAGCCAAAGCGAACGCGGCGAAGGTACCTGAGTCACCCCGGCTAGTCCGTAGACTTGCCTTTGATGGAACCTATGATATTCCATTTGATCCAATAGTGCAATAGTAAATCTCCTCAAGTTTCGCCGGCGGCATATCTCCGCAGTACTCGTAGATACGACGGTTGTTGAACCAGTCGACATAATCAGCCGTGGCAGCGGACACATGATCGACGCCACGCCACGGCCGCCGGGGCTTGATCAGCTCGGTTTTGTAAAGGCCGTTGATAGATTCGGCGAGGGCATTATCGTGAGCGTCGCCGACTATCCCGATCGACGGTGTTATGCCTTCCCCGGCGAGCCGCTGAGTGAACCGCAGTGATGTATACTGGCTTCCGGCGTCATTGTGATGTATAAGGCGCTCGAAGTTATTGACTCCCTCGAGTTTCCGTGTAAATATGGCATGGCCGGCCGCGGCGAGCACAAGGTCGGCCGTCATCGACGACGCGGCTTTCCAGCCGAGAATGCGCCGCGCATAAGCGTCGATGACGAACGCGACATACACCCAGCCGGTCAGCGTCGATACGTAGGTGAAATCAGCGACCCACAGCAGGTTCGGGGCCGCCGGGGCGAAGTTGCGCCCGACCAGGTCTTCCGCCCTGGGCGCCGCAGGGTCAGCGGCCGTCGTGCGCTTGACCTCGCCCCGGGACGTGCCACGCAGGCCCAGGACGCGCATGAGCCTCTCGAC
>JBOHCP010000597.1:0-3717 GCA_050698875.1 Streptosporangiaceae bacterium
CCGGCCAGCGGGGCGCCAGTCTGGCACTCGCGGGTTTGCTCCTTGGCTGGCTGGCGGTGATCCTCGCCGTCGCCGTCGCTGGACTGGCGGTATTCGCTGGCACGCATGGCATGCCCGCGCCCACTGTCCGGCCCGGGCCACCCTGAGCAGCCAACTCCTGCCGGCCCTGGCTGCGGGCGAGCTTCGCGAGCCCGATGACGTTGTGGTTGCCTGGCATGGCTCGGGTCACCTCAGCCCCGTCCGGCCGCGGTCAGGGTATCGGGCAGCCGGACGGCCGGGAAGATCATATTTCGGGGGCGAGGCAGCTGCCGCCGAGTGCATGCGCGTGACGTCTATCGGCCGCCGGACTCGTAGGTCTCGCGAGTGGCTGCGATCAGCCCGCGGCATCGACCGGGGGTCCTGGTTACGCTGCGCTGCGGCCCGGCTGCGCGGGTAGCAATCCAGGTCGCGCCGCACGGATGCCGGGATGGAGTCCCGCTCGGGCCGCTCTTCGATGGTCGGCTGCGCTGACCCGCCGGGCGTGTAGTCGACGGCCTCATCATCGGCCGGTGCAGGCTCCGTGCGGGCGCGGCGCGTAGGGGGTGGTCATGTGGTCGGGAGCTGACCATTTTGTGCCACTTCCGCGCCGACCGTCGCAGGCCGCGCCGAGGCTAGCGCGCGACCAGGTCGGACTCCAGGTTGACCCGCTCTCCCGCCGCCAGGCCGACGAGTGTCGTCCGCTCCAAGGTCGCCGGGATCAGCGATGAGCCCATCGCCGACCATCAACAGCCCGCCGGCCTGCGCAACCGCTTGTAGGGTCGGGAACGGCTCAGACTAGGGCCAGGGCGATGGCAAGTGCCTGGTTGACGGCACGCATTGCGGGTGGTGAGAGTGCGCCGAGGTATTCGCCGAGCTCATCTTTGGCCAGCTGCGCAGGCCCCAGAACCAGCGCGAGTGTTGGCGCAGTACCCGTACCGCGCCCATCCGGCCAGCTCGGAGCGGCGCGCGGTCTCGTTCGACCGGCCGCATTCCACCGGGGTGGAGTCAACGACCCAGACGTCGTCGGTCCACAAGCTCGTCTCGGGGGCCAGCATCCCGGTCAGCCACCGGATCGTGTCGGCGAGCTTGCGGAGCCGCTTGTTATACCCGGGCTGGCCCGGCAGGCAGGGAAACAGGTGCCGCAGATGCGCGCGGGCGTGCCGCAGCCACCGCGACTCGGAGGTGTATCCGAGCAGTGCCTGCGGCACCGCCAGCCTGACCAGCTCGGCGTCGGAGATCTGCGGCGCGATGCCCACCGCGGGACGCCACGGACCTTCAGCAGGTCATCGGTCCTCACGTACAGTGCGGTAGCAAGAGTGTCCAGGTCGGCGTCCACGAGAGCCCTCCAAGGTTCGACGCTGGGATCTCACGCCGATCCTGGGCACTCTCTGCTTCTCAGCCGGTCACCGTCGCGCCAGCCGCGGTCCTGGCTCGCGACCCGCCGGGCCGCGCCGCGCTCGTCCATCGGCCCGGTCCGCTCCGCCCCGCAGCACGGTCCTGAACGGGCGTTCGTCCGGTCTTGACCACATGCCACCAAGGACGTACTCACGGCTCATCTCGGCTGCCGGTGCGGGGATGTCCGCCGCTCGCCAGGGCCGCAGGACCAGCGCTGGCTGGCGGCACACGGCTGGCACGCACAGCTCAGGGATCCTCAGTCCGTCTGTCATGCCGGGAATAATGCTGGGCCGCCGGCATCGTTCTCAACCTGTTTACGCCTGGGTGATCGGCTGAGGTCGCACAAGGCTCTACGGCGAGGGAAGAAACCGAGTATCCCGACGGCCTGGCCGACGCCAGGCAATGCCGATCGGCTCGCCGCTGCTGCCGATGGCCTTGCGCAGATCCGGATCACCGCCAGCATGCCGAGCTTCCCGCCAGGCACCGGACGGTAAGGTGCCTGGCCCCACGTGACGGAACGGAACGACAGGGCGGCAATGACGGTCCCGGGCACCTCGGCGGACTAACATCGGCGGGCATGGGCACGGTAGACCATGCCGGGCATGTCGCGATCGTGATACACACCGACGATCACGACCCTCCGCATGTCCACGCCACGGCCGCAAGCGGCAAGCGGGAGCCGTGAGGCCAGGGTTGTCATCGCGAACTTGAAGGTTCTTGCCAGCACCCTCACGACGGCTGAGCTGAAAGCCGTGCTCGCTCGGATGGCTGAAAATCAGGATTTCCTGCTGAAGGAATGGGAAAGGCTCAGGCCTACCCCTCGGCGGAGAGATGGGTACCATCATGAGCATGAAGGGGAGCACGCTCCTGATCGGCATCACTGACGTGGAGGTGCTGGATCACTACCTCCTACGGCTGACGTTCAGCGAGGGCAGCGTGGGCGATGCCGACGTGTCCTATATGCAGAACTACGCCGGCCCTTATGAGGGCCTAGACGACCCTGGCTACTTTAAGCGGGTCCGCGTCAACCCTGAGCTGCGCACGATCGAGTGGCCGAACGGCCTGGACCCGGCCCCCGAGAAGCTGTATGAGCTGGCTGTGCCCGTCCACGCGCGACAGTCATTACAGCGCTTCATCCTTGACGTGCTCGTCGGGCACTCCACGAGGACTCGCGCCGCTCTGCGGCCCTAGCCACGCTCCTACCGGGAACCTTGACTTGTGGCGATGATCGCGGCCAGGTACTGGCTGCGGCGAGCGAGCATCAGATCACCTGCCAGGCCGCCGATGGCGTCCGTCTCCCTTAGGCCGACCCTGCCATCTCGCCGAACTCCGAGCGCCGTGACGAGATCTGCCCAGCGTGAGGCACTCCCGGATCTCAGGCGGTACTGCATTCCTGTGCGACCCTGAAGGGAAACATTGACTACAGACTGGACAGAGGCAACGATCAGACGCGATCAAGCATGGACGGAATCACTGCGCACGGCTTCAGCGACGTACAGGTCTTCGCCCGTTCGACTTCGGGATGCAGGCGGACCGAGCCGCTATGGGCCATCTGCTTGGCTTAATCGTGCAGGAGCGGAACCGGCCAATCACGCACCTCATGATCTCAGCGCTCGTGATCTACCTTGATGGCAGGCGGGTTCGGGATTCTACAAGCTCGCCCAGGACCTCGGGGACCTTCCACCCGGTGTGTTGTCTTCACACATGAGAGACCGGTTCTGGACCGACCAAGTCAAAAAACTGTTTAACTACTACGGCGGCTCTCTGACCTCGAATGCTGGATCCGTGGAAGTCGTGACTTAGCCCGACCGGCGGCTGGCGCAATCACGCTCCGAAGCCCCGACCTTCGTTCGCTCGATGCGGGGCACACCTAGGGGAGCCGGGGGCTAGCGGAAGAAACTGACCCGCGTGCTCGAGCGCAATAATGAACGACCCCTCAGGAATCCGGCTCCCGGCGTCAGGCTAACCCAAGGCTAACCCGCGGCCTCTGCCGCACCAGGGAAACAACGACGTCACGGGCGGTACCACCAGCCATTTTCACGCCGGTACGGCGCCGCCCGCAGCGGCATCGGGGGCTAACCCTGAGGCGCACGGATACCCGTGCCTCGTCCGCTGCGGACTGTCGGCCATCCGCAAGCGACGAAGCTGCCGCTGCGGTGCGCTTCGCGAGCGCTACACGTCGCCGAAGGACTGGATCTCGGCGAGCTCGGTTTCGGATAGCTCGCGTGGCGTGTCGCCCTTGGCGACCTTCGCCTGCTGAACGTGCTGGCGGATGCCGTCGACCACCTCGGGGTTGGCGAGGGT
>JBOHCP010000598.1:0-3715 GCA_050698875.1 Streptosporangiaceae bacterium
GGCATAAGGCGCATTCTCTGGAGCGGTCTCTGACGTGTCTTCGACGTCGCTTCTTTGCGAACAGTGATCCGTTGTAGACACGTTCTCTGGAGCTGTCCCCCACGGCATCGGGCGGGCGCTCCCACGGTCGGCGCCGTGGCCTGCGCAGTGACCCAGCGCGAGCGTCATGAAACTGTCAGTGTCCTCTCGTACCGTGCTGCCCGTTCGGTTTCGCGAGGGGAGCGCAGGGTGAGAGTTCAGCGGCTGGTGATGCCGGACGGGGCGGAGTCCTGGACGGTGCTCGATGATGGCGGCGACCCGGTGCCGGCGGTGGAGGCGTTCCTGGCTCACCTGCAGGCATTAGACCGCTCGCCGGCGACGGCGCGGACCTATGCCACGAGCCTGAAGCTGTGGCTGGTGTTCCTTGCCGGGCTCGATGTGGCCGTGGAGAAGGCGAAGGTTGATCATGTCTGCCGGTTCGTGGCCTGGCTGCGCTCCCCGGCCGAGAACGTGACGGTGCTCGATGGCGGCACGGGCCGCTGCTGCCCGGCGACAGTGAACCGGCATCTGGCGGCGCTGTTCAGCTTCTATGACTACCAGGCTCGCAACGGCGTGGAGCCCGCGCAGTCGCTGGTGGCCTGGCGGCGGGTGAACCGGGGCGGCTACCGCCCGTTCCTGCACCACGTCACGGCGGGAGGGCCGTCCCCGGCCCGGCCGCTGCGGCTGCGCCAGGAGCGCCGGCTGCCGCGTACCCTGACCGACGAGCAGGTGCTCACGCTGATCGAGGCGTGCGAGCACCTGCGTGACCGCTTCTTGCTGGTCCTTCTTGCGGAAACCGGGATGAGGGCAGGCCAGGCCCTCGGGTTGCGGCACGCTGATTTCGTCTCCCACCGCCGCGAGGTGCGCATCGTGCCGCGGCGCGACAACGCGAACGGCGCGAGGGCCAAGACCCTCGACACGCACACCATCCCGGTCTCGCCGGGGCTGGTGCGCCTCTACAGCGCCTACATGTTCGGCGAGTACGGCGAGTGCGAGTCGGACTACGTGTTCGTGAACCTGTTCGCCGAACCCTACGGCGCGCCGCTGCGCTACCAGGCGGTGCATCAGCTGGTGCGCCGCCTGCGCTCCCGCACCGGGATCGAGTTCAGCCTGCACATGCTGCGCCACTCGCGGGCCACCGACCTGCTCCGGCACGGCGTCGATGTCGAGGTGGTCGCCCGGCTGCTCACCCACCGGTCCTCGACGACCACCTCGCAGACCTACATCCATCTCGACGTCGAGGACGTGCGGGCCGAGCTGAACCGGTGCGGCGTCTGGGATGGGCAGGGCCGGCCGTGAACGCGGGGGCGGCCGGCGCCCGCGGCGTGCTGCGAGCTGCCCAGCCCGGTGGCGGCGATCTGGAGCGCTGCTATGCGGCCGACACCTGGCAGGCCGCGGACCTGGGGGTGCCCGCCGCCCGCGGCCGCGGCACGGTCAGCTTCGCCGGCATCAGCCAGCCGTGGCTGCGTGAGGCGGCCAAACGCTGGGCCCGCCAGCGGCTGGCCATCGGCTGCGCGTTCAACACCATCAGCGCCGGCGCGCTCGCCTTCAAACGCTTCTCCGGCTTCCTGGCTGACTGCAAGCCGCCGGCGCAGCATCCCCGGCAGGTCGACCGGGCACTGCTCGAACGCTACCTGGCCTGGCTCACGCCACTGCCGCTGGCCGGGTCCACCAAGGCGCTGTCGCGGGTGTTCCTGCGGTCCTTCCTCGAGGAAAACCGCCGCTACCGCTGGGTCCCTGGCATTCCGGCCGGGGCAGTGACCTATCCCGATGAGCTGTCCTCCCGCCGGACGTCGCTGCCACGTTTCATCCCCGAGTTCGTGATGGGCCAGCTTGAGGCCGAGGACAACCTCGCCCGGCTGCACCTGCCCTACCGGCACCTGGTCGTGCTGATCACCGAGACCGGACTGCGCGCCACAGACGCCTGCACGCTCCCGTTCGACCCGCTGCTGGCCGACAGCGCGGGCTGGCCCTGCCTGCGTTTTCACAGCAGCAAGGTCCGCGCCGAGCACCTGCTGCCCCTGTCAGCCAAGGCCGTGCAGGCGGTGCGCGCCCAGCAGGCTGACGTCACCCGGGCCAGCCCGGACGGGCCGGCCTGGCTGTTCCCGTCACGCTCGGACCCCCGCCGGCCGGTGCCCTACGACACGCTGCGGAACGAGTTCGCCGTCTGGCAGCAGCGCATCGGCCTGCACGATGAAACCGGGCGCACCATCAGGGTCACCGTCCACCAGCTCAGGCACTCGCTGGGCACCCGGATGATCAACTCCGGGGTTCCGCAGCACGTCGTCCAGCGACTGCTGACTCACGCCAGCCCGGCGATGACCGCCGTCTACGCCCACCTGCACGACACCACGATCCGAGCCGAGTTCGAGCGCTACTGCCAGACCCGGGTCGACATCGAGGGCCGCAGGCTCGGCTTCGACCCCGAGGCAGTGACCGCGGACGCCGAGTGGGTCAAGCACCGGCTCTCCCGCGCCGCCGACACATTGCCTAACGGCTACTGCGGCCGCCCGCCCCAGCAGGACTGCCCGCACCCCAACGCGTGTCTGACCTGCCCAGATTTCCAGACCACCGCCGAGTTCCTTCCGGTGCACCGCCAGCAGGCGCAGCTGACCCGCGAGCTGCTCACCGCCGCCGAGGCCGCCGGACGCGAACGGCTGGCCGCCAACCACCGCAAAGTGCTGATCAGCCTCGACAAGATCACCGCCTCGCTTGAGGCACTGCGCCCCGAAAGGACCGGCGATGGCTGACCGCATCGAGCGACTGCGGCAGGCAGCGCAGGCCCGCCACGACGACACCCTGCACCGCGCCCGCACCACGCTGCGCGCCCTCGCCCGCCGCGGTGAGCCGATCACCGTGCGCGGCGTCGCCAGCGCCGCCAGGGTGTCCAGGTCCTGGCTCTACCGGCAGCCCCAGCTGATCGCCGAGATCGACCGGCTCCGCCAGCCCCGGCCTGCCCGAAGGCCAAGCGTGCCCGCCACCCAGCGGGCCAGCATCGAGTCCCTCCGCCAGCAGATACACGCCTACCGCGAGGAGATCACACGCCTGCGGGCCGAGAACCAGGCCCTCAGCGAGCAGCTGGCGCGCCAGCTCGGCACCGCCCGCGCTGCCGCCGTCACCACGCGATCGTGACGCAGTCGAGGACATGTCCACAACAACAGAACCCTGCTATGACAAGGGTTATCACGCGGATGATCAAGAGAACAGGCATTACGCCGACACTGTGGTTATGCCGATACCGGGCAGGCCGGTGCTGGCCGGAGGCGGTGACCGGGCTCGCGGTATCGGCATAATCGAGCTGGCTGCGGGGTGACGCTGGCCTTTCCGACGATCGGAGAGGACAGCGAACATGGATGTTCTGTATGGGGTCTGCATTACGGGGCCGCTGGCGCCGTATGCGAGGGGCATGGCTGATGAGCTGGCCCGGCTGGGCTTCACGGAGTTGTCTGCCCGGGGCCAGCTGGGGCTGGCCGCGCATCTGAGCCGGTGGCTGGCCGCCGCTGACCTGGACGCGGCGGCGCTGACCGTCTCGATGGCGGAGGCATATCTGTCCGCGCGTCGCGCGGCCGGGTATACCGCCTACCGGACGGCGAAGGCGCTGTCTCCGCTGCTGGGTTACCTGCGCAGGCTGGGCGTGGCCCCCGAGGCCGAGATCGCGGCGCCGACGACTCCGGCAGAGGCGGCCCTGGAGCAGTAT
>JBOHCP010000599.1:0-3711 GCA_050698875.1 Streptosporangiaceae bacterium
GTCGAGACGACGCTGCATGCCGCCGGAATACGTCTTCGCGGTCCGGTTGGCGGCGTCGCTGAGGCCGAACTGCTCGAGCAGTTCGACGGCGCGACTGCGCGATAGCGCCCTGCTCAGGTGGTACAGCCGCCCGATGATCTCCAGGTTCTCCCGGCCGGTGAGCTCCTCCTGGATTGCCGCCGACTGGCCCGACAGCCCGATCGATCGGCGCACTGCCGCCGCGTCACGGACTACGTCGCGGCCCTCCACCAGCGCCCGCCCGCTGTCGGGTAGCAGCAGCGTCGTGAGGATCCGCACCGCGGTCGTCTTCCCGGCGCCGTTCGGCCCGAGCACGCCGAGCACCGTCCCGCGCGGCACAGCCAGATCGATGCCCCGCAGCGCGCGCACCGACCCGAACGACTTGGTCAGCCCCTCGACAAGGATTGCCAGCTCGGAACGGTCCTGTGTCACCCCGCACCCTCCAGAAAGTCCGCCCCATGAACCTACCCGAGGGCCCACCGGCCGGGTCAAACCAGTTACACGGCACGCCGAAGCCGCGGGCCGCTGCACCGCCCCCATCAGCACGATACGTAGTATCGCGAGTTACAGTCAAGCTATATCGCGTTCCAGGAACGGGAACGGGGTTGGCGCGGGCGACGGCAGCTGGCCCGGGCTAGCAACCGCACCGCAGCAGTGTCAGAGCCCGCTGGCACCATCCCAGCCATGACGCACACCGCGAGCTGGCCTCGGTGTGTCAGCCACCCTTGATCAGGTCGGACGCCTTCTCGGCGATCATGACGGTCGCGGCGTTGGCGTTGGCTGACACGATGGCCGGCATCACCGACGCGTCGGCGACCCAGAGGCCTTCGATGCCGTGCACCCGAAGGCGCGGGTCGACCACGGAGTGGGCGTCGATCCCCATCCGGCAGGTGCCGACAGAGTGGCTATATGTCCTGGCTGCCTCGCGGATGAATGCCTGCACGGTCGCGTCGTCAGCGCCAAGCAGCGGCTGCGCGCTGGCCCGCCACGGCGCGAAGGCCGGCATCGTGCTGATCTCCAGCGCCTGCCGCACCCCGGATATCAGCGCGCGCATGTCAGCCGGCTCGGTGAGGTAGCCGTAGTCCAGCCGGGGCGGCACCGCCGGTTCGGCGCTCCGCAGCGAAAGGACGCCGCGACTGGCCGGGCGCATGTGACCGATGGCGAACGTGTAGCCAGGCCGGGCTACCTGCTGCCACGGGTTGGCGAACGGCACGTGGATGAGAACGAGCTGCAAATCGCAGCTGGCTCGCCCCGGCTCGCTGTCGGCAAACAGGGTGACCTCGCCCAGGTTCGCCGATGGCGGCGGCAGCGGAGCCATGGCCTCAACAGTCAGTCCGCCCAGCATGACGTGATCGTGCAGGTTCTGGCCAACCCCGGAGAGGTCGTGGCGGACCGTGACGCCCGCAGCCTTGAGCGCCCCGGCCGGGCCGATCCCCGAGACCATCAGCAGCTGCGGTGATCCGATCGCCCCGGCGGCGAGGACGGTCTGGCGGCTGTGCACCCGGCGCGGATGGCTGCCGGCGACCAGGTCCACGCCGGCGCAGCGGTCACCGTCCAGGACGAGCGACGTGACGAGCGCGCCGGTGGCGAGCGTCAGGTTGGCCCGACTCAGCGCCGGGTCGAGGTAGGCCGACGCGGTGGTCTGCCGCCTGCCGTCCACGATCAGCAGGTCGTGGCTGCTCGCGCCGCGCAGCCAGGGACCGTTGAGGTCGTCGGTCAGCGGATACCCGGCCTGCTGCACCGCCTCCAGGTATGCCTCCGACAGCGGGTGCAGCTTCCCCGAAATCGCCGCCGGCGACGGGCGCAGCGGCCCGGAGTCACCGCGGTACTCGGGGTCCTTGTCCGCGAAGACAGAGGTCTCCGAGCGCTTGAAATACGGCAGCACCGAGGCGTAGTCCCAGCCGGTGCAGCCCAGGTACGCCCAGGTGTCGAAGTCGCGGCGGTCACCGCGGACGAAGGCCATCGCGTTGATGGTGCCCGAGCCGCCGACGACCTTCCCGCGGGGGATGTCGTGAACGTGTCCGCCGGTCTCCGCCTGCGGCTCGGTCGTGAAGGCCCAGTCCAGGTCTGAGCCGCTCAGGGTCGGCCACGCAGCGGTCGGCGTCACCCGGCTGGCGGTGTCCGGCGGTCCGGCCTCGACGAGCAGCACGCGCGTACCGGGATCCTCGCTCAGCCGCGCGGCCAGGATGCAGCCCGCGGTGCCCGCGCCCACCACGACGATGTCGTAGTCGGCCGCGATGGCGTCGTGGTCCGGGCCCTGCGGCGCACTCATGGCGCCACCGGCTGCGCGCCCGGCGGGATGGGGTAACGGGCCAGCGTGTCCGGGCCGGCCGCCGACAACTCGAAGTTGGCCGTCTCCATCACCTCCGGCGTGAAGCCGTTGCCCTTCGCCATGGTGCGCGTCCCGGCCATGAAGGCGCTGCGCGCCTGCGCCGCGTCGGTCATCGCGCGCTCGCGCTGCTCCCACACCGCAAGGGCCCGCGGTATGTCGTCGTGCTGGCCCAGGGTGTGCGCGAGCTCGACCGCGTTGACGATTCCCACGCTCGCTCCCTGGCCTAGCGCCGGGCACATCGCGTGGGCGGAGTCGCCGATCAGGACGGCGCGGCCGTCGGACCACGGCGTGACCCGGTTCGTCTGGTAGGAGTCGTGCCGGCCGCCCTCTGCCTTTCCGGCCAGCCTGACCGCCGTCGCCAGGTGCGGGAACCGCGCGGACCACACCTCGGTGTCGATCGGGATCCGCGAGGCCCGCTCGTTGTCGGTCGAGGCCATGAAGCCCGTGTAGATGTGCTCCGGGTCAGTCGTGATGAACAGGATCCGCATGGCGTCGGGCACGAGTGTCCAGAAGTCGATGACCCGGTTCCACTCCCGCCCCTGGAACTCCGCGGGCCTGGGGATCAGCACCCGGCACACGCCGTCGGAGTACCGCTTGCGCTCCTGCTTCAGGCTCGGCAGCGAGTTGCGCACGGCGGAGCCTGCCCCGTCCGCGGCGATGACCAGGTCGGCCGCCATCCGGCTGCCGTCTTCCAGCACGAGCACGCCGGACGGATCGGCGCTCACCGCGCGCGAGCCCGTCACCAGCTCGACGCCGGCGTCCCTGGCGGCGGCGGCAAGCAGGGCGTGCAGCCTGGGCCGGGCGATCGCCCAGTACGGAAAGCCGGGTATCTCGACCGACACCGACGTCCCGTTCAGGTTCGTCTCGTACAGGTCGGGGAGCTGCCCCTGCGCCTTGATGGTGTCGGCGACGCCAATCAGGTCGAGGGCGAGCATCGCGTTGCGCCACATCAGGATGCCCGCGCCGAAGTCACGCAGCTCGTCGTTCTGCTCGTGCAGGCGGACGCTCCAGCCCTTGCGGGCGAGCGCGATGCTCATCGTCAGGCCGGCGAAGCCGCCGCCCGCGATCTCGGCGTGCCGGGTGCCGTCACTCATGGCTGGCTCGGAGCGGCCACGTGCTGAAGACGTCGAAGGTGCGCAGCGGTGTCCGGACGTGCCAGCTGCCCGACCAGCCGAGCGGGAGCGTGATAGCGCTGCCCGCGGTCAGCTCGCGGCTGATGCCGCTGGCGTCGGTCACGGTGGCCCCGCCCGCGATGACATAGCTGAACCGCGGCCGCCCGGCGGCAGCCTCGCTATGGACGCCTGGGGCGGTGGTCTGCACCGTGCATAGCCCGTCCGGGCCGTCGAAGGCGACCTGAGTGG
>JBOHCP010000600.1:0-3698 GCA_050698875.1 Streptosporangiaceae bacterium
TCAAAAGTCCACCCAGTTGCCGATCTCGGCTCCGGCGCCGCTCGCTTCGGCCGCCCGGTGGTAGGCGAGGTCGGCCGCGGCCAGGTCCTCGACCGCCAGGCCGAGCGACTCGAAGATGGTGATCTCGTCCGCGGCCGACCGGCCGGCCGCGGTGCCGAGCAGGATCTCGCCGAGTTCGGCGCGGATGTGGTCAGGGCCGACCGCGCCGTCCGCGGCGGCTAGCAGGTAGTCGCCGGACTCGGCCAGCACCGAGTCGCGGCGGTCGGCGACCAGCACGCCGGCGGCAACGGTCGCGGTGTCCAGCTCGCGCGCCTGCGGCAGGCACGCACCGACCGCGTTGATGTGCGCGCCCGGCGCGAGCCAGTCGCGCTTGAGCACCGGCACGGCAGAGCTCGTCGCGGTCACGATGACGTCCGCGCCGGTGACCGCGACGCGCGCCGACGGGCACACCAGGATCGGCGCCCGGGTCTGCCCGCGCAGGCCATCGGCGAGCCGCTGAGCGTTGCCGGGGTCCCGGCTGGCAATCCGGACCTCGGCGAGGGAGCGGACCCGGTCAAGCGCGAGGATGTGAGCCCTGGCCTGCACGCCGGATCCGATGACCGCGAGCGTGCCTGCTTCCGGCCTGGCCAGCAGCTCGGTCGCCACTACCGATACGGCCGCGGTTCGTATTTCCGTCACCGCCGAGGCGTTGAGGATGGCGACCGGCACGCCGGACTTGCCGTCCGACAGCAGCACCACGCCCTGGTGCGCGTCGAGTCCGGCGACCGGGTTGCCGGGCGTGATGCAGATCGCCTTCAGCCCGTAGCGCCCGCCGCTGACGTCATCGCCCGCCAGGTAGGACGGCATCACCGCCACCAGGCCGGCCGCGCCATCAAGCTCGACGACGGTGCGCAGCGGCTGCTGCGCGCGGCCCGACGCCAGCGCGGTCAGGGCGTGGCGCATCGCCGCCGCGCAGTCCGCGTAGCCGAGGACCGCGCGCACGTCGGCCGCGGACAGGACGAGCAGCGGCACGCCTCAGGCCGGCCCGGGACCGCTGCTGACGTGAGCCAGGATCTGGTCCACGCAGTGCTGAATCTCCGCCTGGCGACCGGGCATGTCCCGGCTCGCGAACTTATTGAGGATCGCCAGCACCTTGTCCTGCCCCTGCAAGATGTCGATCTGCTGTTTGGCCATCTCGTGCAGCGCGATCAGCGTCTCGTGGTCGGCAATCGCCCGCTTGTCGCTGGCCGCCTGCGCCCGGTTGGCGCTGACCTGCAGCGAGATCATGATCGACAGCTGCGGCAGGTTCAGGATCACGAGCAGCAGCGGCCACGGGGTCTTGTCGAAACCGATGACGTTGCCGAGGAAGAGCCACACAATGATGCCGATGGTGATGCCGAGGAACACCCACATGGAACCGCAGATCCGGTTCACGCCGTCCGCGATCTTGTCGAGCAGGCTGCTGCCCCGGACGTGATCGGACAGCACCAGGCGCGGATGGAACTGCTCGGGGGCCTGCCTGATCTCCTCCGCCCGCTCGTGCAGGTGATGCAGCTCGTGCGAGATGGACCGGAGCGCCGCCGCGTCGGTGGGCGGCTTGGGGTAGCGCGGCGCGGCGGCCGGCTGCTCGGGAGCGACGTGCTCGTGCGTGGCTGTCACAGCTGCCTCCTGGTTAGCGAAATGATCAGGTCCCGCGGTAGATCCTCGTCTTAGGTCGGGTTGCCCCGGGGGAATCGCACCCCGGGCTCCCGCAGATCCGTGCTTAACAGTCTCCCGTTACACGGCTCCTGTCATCCTGACCACCAGGAATAGGGCACCCACGTCCAGTGGGCAAACAACCGGGGGTACTGGGCGGTGACACGTTCCCAGGCTGCCCTGGCCTTATTCTTAGCAAGCGCTAGGAAATAGATTAGGTTTTCCTGTGCGCAGGTCCTACCGTTTGTGTTATGGACGGTGGCGAGGCGGCGGCATCAAGGTATGCCGATGTGCGGCCCTACCTGGATGAGCGGCAGCGGCGGCTGGTGCTGGCCGCGGAGGCGCGGGCGCTCCGCCGCGGCGGGATCAAGGCGGTCGCCGAAGCAGCCGGGGTGCACCCGGACACCGTCGCGCGGGGGGTCCGCGAGCTGAAGGCAGGCGAAGAACTGCCGGGCAGGGTCCGGGTACCTGGCGGGGGCCGCAAGAAGCTGGCCGATGCCGACCCTGCTCTGGTTCCGGCGCTGCTGGAGCTGGTCAGTCCGGAGACACGGGGGGACCCGCAGTCCCCGCTGTGCTGGACGACCAAGTCGACCTATCACCTGGCTGATGCGCTGACCAGGGCCGGGCATGCGTGCTCGTCGTGGGTGGTGGCGGGCCTGCTGCGCGCCGCCGGGTACAGCCTGCAGGGCAACGCCAAAGTCACCGAGGGACGCCAGCACGCCGGCCGTGATGCCCAGTTCCGCTACATCAATGACAGGGTGAAGGAGTGCCTGGCCAGCGGGCAGCCGGTCGTGTCGGTGGACGCGAAGAAGAAGGAGGCGGCAGGGGAGTTCAGGAACGGCGGCCGCGAGTACCAGCCCAAGGGCTCACCTGTCGCGGTGAACGTGCACGACTTCCCGGACAAGGAACTCGGCAAGGTGACCCCCTACGGCATCTACGACCTGGCCGCCAGCGCCGGGCGGGTCAGCGTCGGCACCGACCACGACACCTCCGCGTTCGCCGTCGCGACCCTGCGCCGCTGGTGGCAGACCATCGGATCAGCCCGCTACCCGGCCGCCACCCGGCTCCTGATCTGCGCCGGGGGCGGCGGGTCCAACGGCTGCCGGATCCGCGCCTGGAAGATCGAGCTGGCCCGGCTCGCCGCCGAGACCGGCCTGCAGATCACCGTCTGCCACCTGCCGCCCGGCACCTCCAGATGGAACAAAATCGAGCACCGGCTGTTCTCCCAGATCACCCTGAACTGGCGCGGCCGCCCGCTGACCAGCCACCAGATCATCGTCGACCTGATCAGCAACACCACCACCAGCACCGGCCTGACCGTGCACGCCGAGCTGGACACCGGCACCTATCCCGCCGGCCTCAAATACACCAGCAAGCAGGTCGGAGCACTGCCGATCACCCGGCACCAGTTCCACGGGGAATGGAACTACACGATACGGCCCGTACCGGACGACACGCCGTAAACAGCCGGAGATTATTTCCTCGCGCTTGCTTACTCAGCGCGCATAAATAAGAGTGCGTTTTGAGGTGGAGTCCCCTACGCTTGCGGTTTGGCCGTTGCCCAGGATGCGGCGGAGGTGCTGGCCGCGGAGTTCGCGGCGGTGTTCCCGCACCTGGATGAGCGGCAGCGGCTGGCGATGGGGGCGCGGGCAGTCGCAGATAAATTAGCCAACAGGGTCCTGTCGCAGACGCATACGTCACGGGCTGCCGAGCCGGAACGGCCGCTCGACCTCAGCCGCGCTGATCCGGACTCCTTTGCCGCAGCGATGCCCGACGGCCTGCTGACCGTCGTCGCCGACGACGAGGACGATCCCGACGACGCGTGGGTGCACGTCGGGGCCGACGGCGCCATCACCGCCTTCACCGGCAAGGTCGAGGCCGGCCAGGGCACCAGAACCGCGCTGTCGCTGCTGGTAGCCGAGGAACTTGCCGTACCGGCCGACGCTATCCGACTGGTCATGGCCGACACCGACAGCTCACCATTCGACTGGGGAACGTTCGGCAGCCGGTCGATGCCCCACGCG
>JBOHCP010000601.1:0-3697 GCA_050698875.1 Streptosporangiaceae bacterium
TCGTGCACCGCTTGACGTTGGTGACCACACCCGACACCCGCACCGGCGGCTGCCCCGGCAGACTGCGCTGCGTCACGACCACGTCGTCGAGCTGAAGGTATTGGTCTGCGCTGACCGCCACCGAGAATTGCAATGGAGTCGCGGCCACGGTGCCAACGACTAGTCCAACGACTGCATCAACGTTCAACCAATCATCCCAGAAGTCGCTAGAACGGAGGCGCGCTGCACAGTGCTGCGCCTGGTGGTGCGGGGCCTGATCAGAAGCGTGGGACTCTGTGCGCTGCTGCGCGGCCCAAGCGGAGTTGCGGGCAGAACACGGCCCGATCTAGTCGCAGCTCCAGCCGATAGTGTCGTGGCCACGCAGGATGAGATGACCTCCCAGACTCATGCAGAGATCCTGGGTGATCTTCGACCTCTTCCGTGCCAGGTGGCGGCGTGTACACCCGGATGTCGGTCTGCGCGTCTACGGTGAAGCCCTGAATGTTCCGCTGAGCAGACATGCGCCCGCAGGGCAGTTGGTCACCGTGATAACCGGCAAGGCCTCGATCATGCTCGCGACCGTCACCCTGGCGGTCGGCGTCACTGCCTGCGGGGACCTCCGTGCCGCAGGCGAGCGTGCAGCCGGCCGTCTCGAGCTCATCGTCTGCACCAGCCCCGACTGCCGTGAAGAGCGCTCTCGGCGCCGTCGGCAGTGCACCAAAGAACGCTGGGTCGCTGTCGGTGCTAGTTGAGCCTGCTGCCGGTGTCGGCCCGATCTACCAGCTGATCACGGGCGCGCGCTCGTTGGTCGACCTGACCATGTACGAGCTGAACGACTCTACAGCTGAGGCCGACCTGGCCGCTGATGCCGGGCGCGGGTTGGACGTGCGGGTGATCCTCGACCAGCATCTGGAAAGTTCCGCCAACTCCGCGGCCTACGCTTACCTGACTGGGCACGGGGTGCACGTCCGGTGGGGCCCGGCTGGCACGACGTACCACCAGAAGACCCTGACTGTCGACGGCGCCACCTCGGTGATCATGACCGGGAACCTGGTGGCCGAGGACTACTCCGATACCCGGTATTTCGCCGTGGTTGACACCAACCCGGCTGACGTGGCGGCCATCACCGGCACCTTTAACGCCGACTTCTCCGGCGACAGCATCGCGCCGCCCGATGGCGCCGACCTGGTGTGGTCACCGACGAACGCCGGGGCGTCCGTGCTGTCAGTCATCAACGGCGCGGCGCACACTCTTGCCGTCGAAGACGAGGAGATGGACGACCCGGCCCGGCGCGGCGTCGACGTGGAGACCACTATGACCGCCGACCCTCTCTTCTCAGTCCTGAGCGATGCGCCTGGGCATGCTGACCACAACGCAAGAAGGAGCGCCGGTCAACTGGGTGAGAGGGCATTTGCTGGCTGCTGCGACACCTGAGTCCTGACAGTACACGTCCTATGCACGTAAGGTGTATAGTAGGTGTATGAGCAAGGTACGCACGAACATCGAGATCGAAGACACGTACGTCGAGGCGATCATGGACCGCTACGGCGTCCGGACCAAAACCCAGGCCGTCGACCTGGCGCTGCGTTACCTGGCCGGCCAGCCCATGACCCGGGAGGAAGCCCTGGCCATGCGCGGCGCGCACGCCATCTCCGAGGCTCCAGCCGACACCGGACCGCTGGATGCGGCGTGATCCTGGCCGACACCTCCGCGTGGGTGGAGTACGACCGGTCCACCGGCAGCCCTGCCGACGAGCGCATGACCGAGCTGATCGCGGCCGACGGCCCGGTCGCGGTCACCGAGCCGATCGTGATGGAAGTCCTGGCCGGCGCCCGCAGCGACAAGCGCGAGGACGACCTGCGGCGGCTGCTGCTGCGATTCGGCCTGCTGCACTTCGACGCGGCCGCCGACTTCGATGGCGCGATGCGGATCTACCGCCGGTGCCGCAAAGCCGGGGTCACGCCACGCGGCCTGATCGACTGCATGATCGCCGCCGTCGCATGGCGCCGCGGAGCGACTGTGCTGGCACACGACGCTGATCTCGACCGCGTCGCCCGCGTGATCGGAATCGAACTGGACCCGGCGTCTCTTCGCGCCTAGAAACGACGGCTGCGGCACCCGCTCCAGTCGGTCGAGAGTCAGCGCATTGACTCCGAGACCATCGTTGGCGAATGGGCTTCGGTGGCGTCACCAAGAGGCGACATAGCTCGGCATGATCCCCTGGCGGCGCCTGCTCGTTGGGCTGGGCCGTGTTCCGAGAAGCTTCCGCGTGCTGCCCGCCGAATGCGTACAGCCGCTCCCGATCTGCGTGCACCAGCGGGTGGGCGTCGTCGCCGAGCTCGGCCTCCAGCAGTGTGACCAGGTCGCCGAAGCTGCGGATGATGGTGTCGTTGGCGGGGTCGACGCCGTTAATGCGCACGGCGCCGTCGTCGCCGACCCGGACGTGGTCGCGGCGAATCCGGGCGGCGACCTGGCCGATGAGCATGGTGTACTGGGCTCGCCGCCTCGCTCCCCAGCACCCCGCAGCCGAGGATGGAGTGCAACAGGAACAGCGCGAAGCTGGTCTTGGTGGCGATCCCCGACACGCCAGAGATCGACACATGCGCGCCGCGGGTGCCGTCGACGAACTCGAAGTTGAGGTACACCGGCTGCCCGTCGCGGCCGAAGCCGACCGGCACCTTCGCCTCGCCCATCTCGTCGAAGTACAGCGCGGCGTCGCGCTGCTTTCCGGTCGCCCTTGCGACCGGCGCGCCGGGCAGGGGCGGCACGTAGACCTCGGGCTCGACCCTGGTGACGCTGACCTGTGCGACCTCGGCCACCTCAGCCGGCAGGGCACCTTGCTGGATCAGGAACACATCCGAGGCGAACCGTGCTCCCTCGTGCACCGCTTGACGTTGGTGACCACACCCGACACCCGCACCGGCGGCTGCCCCGGCAGACTGCGCTGCGTCACGACCACGTCGTCGAGCTGAAGGTATTGGTCTGCGCTGACCGCCACCGAGAACTGCAACGGAGTCGCGGCCAACGACGAGGCCAGCGACTTCTTCGGCGCCCAACAGGTGCTGGGCTTGGATCAACGACAACAAACGGCGCGCGAAGTAGCCTGCGTGCGACCTTGAAGACCTGCGACTTACCGGCCTCGCTGGTCGGTGCCGCGATCATCAGGTACGGGCTGGTCTCGAACAGGCGTAGAGGAAACAGATGAGTGTGCAAAGTCCAAAGGGCCAGCGTTCCGGAGTCCGCCGGTGCATAGTCGCTATGAAAGACGATGTGTCGCTCGAAAGCGTCGCGCACTTGCTGGATGATTTTCGTTATATCTGAGCACGGAGGCAGTCCGTCGCTGCGCAAGGTCACCATGCGCCCGACCTTAAGACAGCCTGGGTTACAGGAACGTTTCCTGGGCCTTTGCCACGACGTCGCTGGCCGCCATTGCAAAATCGTTGTCTTCCAGCAGGTACCCGAAGCCAAGTCAGTTGGGTGCGGCTCTTCTGAAGTGAGCCGCCGATTGGCGCCTGGCTGATCGCCTGGCCGGTCTGCTTGGCCCTGCTGCCCGGGCTTCGTGTGGGGCTTCGTGCAGCTGCGTCCTCGTTCTTTCCCGTCCCGGCACGCCGCTTGGTTCCGTCCGTTCGCAGCCGGTCGAGGCAATCGGGCGAAGAGGGCAGGCCGGTCTTACGGGAGGTAGCGGATCCTCCGGGTAGCTGATCTTGGAGTGTGGGAG
>JBOHCP010000602.1:0-3688 GCA_050698875.1 Streptosporangiaceae bacterium
CCGAAGATCATCACGCAGTGGCCGTGTCACGTCACGGCGACACGCGGCACAAGATCGGCGATCTTCGCACGACACGCCGGCGGAGGTTAAATCTCAAGCTAAGGCGGCAGGCCGAAGCTCGGCACCGAGCAGGCCCAGGAAACGCTGGACAGCTACTACGGCCGGCCCGAGCCGCCGCCCGCGGAGGCAGCGACCAACTACCAGCCACGTCCCGACGGTCCCGGGCTCCGGCCCAGGACGGCACCTGAGGAGACGACCTGATGGCGATCAACAACTACGTGCTCTCGGCCACCGTGACGGTCCCCGCCGGGACCGCAGCCACCGTTATCGCGGGCGAGCCCGGAACCGGAGGGGTTGCCAGCCTGTTCGGCACCGAGGCCACCGTGGCCGGCACTTACGGCGACGTGCGTCCGACCACGTTCCGCCCCGGTCAGCTGATCGCCCTCGACCCGGCTGGGCAGCTGTTCGCCGCGATCGGGGGCGGCAACCTCCGCCAGGTCACGCGAGCGCAGGAGACCGGCGGCGGCTACAACTCCGGCGGCACGAGCAACTGAGGAGACCACCATGAGCGCACAGCTTCCGCCGAGCATGCTCAGTCACGAGCCTGCGGCCAGCGGCCAAGGGCTCGAACCCTCCGCCGACGGCCGTTACCAGCGGCTACCCGGACGGCATCGGCGGCTGGGTCAGCACGCCCGACCGGCCCGCGCTGGCCGGACTGGCGGCCGTCCTGGAGCTGGCCGAGGACGCGGTCGCAGCGCTGGCCGGGGCCGGCTACGACGCGCACGCGACGGCGATCCGGGACGAGTCGACCAGGGCCGCGCGCTGCTGGCCGAACTGAGCTAGCCCGGTAGCCTCGAAGTCATGCGGCAGGTGCACTGGAAGGGGCCCGGTCAGTGGCGCTCGAACGCTGACCTGGCGCAGCCCGGCCAGCACCAGCTCGACGCGATTAGCCAGCCGGACGACACGAGCGCGCCGCCGACGTGAGCAACTAGCCGGGATCCTCAGCACGCCGGGCCAGATCGGCACAAGTATTGCGGCATGAATCCGACAGCTGAGGTCGAGGTCGTGCTGATTGGGCCGGAGCGGCGCTGCTGTCCAGCGGGCTGACTGGCGTCATCGCGAGTCGCCTTGGGGCTGCGCAGATGACGGTCAGCGGAGCGCGTCGCTAGGCAGGCCTTCGTCCACGAGCAGCACTGAGCAACTAGGCCGGCCTGCTCGTCACCACCTGGGTGGCCGGGTCGGGTATCTCGATCACGAGCGGCAGTCGCATCTGCGGTCCGGGGAACATCCGCTCGAACAACTCCTCGAACTCCGCTCGGCTGCGCGAAACCTTCACCAGCGTGATCACGGCGTTGATCTGCTTGTCCAGGTGAGCGCTGCCGGTGTCGGCGGTCAGGTGCTGGTGGTGCTTGCGCGGCCGGTTGCCTTCTGGTTCTTCGGGTTCAGTTGCTCAAGCTCGGCCAGCACGCCCTCGGGCAGCTGGCCGTAGATGTAGTGCTTGATGATCTTCCCGACCTGCGGCGTCCGTTGCGTCTGGCCGGGCTTGAACTCCCAGCCATGCAGCTTGTAGATCTCGCGGAAGAACTCGTCGGGGAACGTGCGGACCGAGGGCCGGAACTGCTCCTGGACGTACATCTCCAGGATCTTCTCCAGCTCGCGCCGGGCGCGGACTTCCTGATAACCGGTGGCCTCATCGACCAGCGCGATGATCCCGACACGGGCGGGCCCGCGGATCAGCACCTCCGCCGCGGCTGCAGCCGCCATCTGGTTCTTGGTCGGCACGCCGGCGTTCTTGGCGTCCAGATACACCTCGCAAACCATGGGCAGGATCTCGGCCTTGTAGCCGAGCGACCTGTTGCTGACGCCGGCGTGCCGGTACTTCACCGGCTCGTATTTCTCCCCCGCTCTGGCGGAATGAATGGCTGGAGGTTGGCGGCGCTGAGGAACGGCGGTCGGCCCTCGGTCACGTCCCTGCGGCCCATCGTCGGTGCCCTGCCGAGCACGCTGAGCACGGTGCCCTGGCTCAGCACGCGCGTTTTGTCGGCATCATCGAGCACGGCGCACTCGATCTTCAGATCACCGATGATGAGCACGCCCTCGTGCGTGGCGACGGCCGATCCCCAGCGCACTTCGGCAGCCTGCCGGGCGGCATCGGACCGCTCCTCGGCGGTGAGCAGGCGAGCGCGTGCCCGTCCGCCTCCGCCATCTGCGGGAATAGTGCTGCGCGACTTCTGATCGTGATCGTGGCGTGCCCGAGGACCCCGGACGCACCTTCATCGCCGGCCGGCCGCGAGCGGCATGGCTGCTGCTCCGTGGCGCAGGTCGCGGAAACGCACGGCAGGCAGCAGGCAAACCCCATGTCACGCGACGTGCTGGCCGACCACTTCCGGAGATCTGGGACTCCGGTCCGGTCCCACGGTCAGCCAAAACAGTCGCTCCGAAGTCGGCTGGATGCGGTGCGAGTGCGCTCCGGCCCGGGCGGAGCGGCAGACCGGCTGGGTCAGGCGCGGGCCGCGTATCGTCACAGTGTGGATCCGCGTCGGTACGTGCCCAGGACCGACGTCGTGCTGGCCGATCCGCGTCTGGTCGCGGCTCGGGAGCAGCTCGGCCCGGCACTGGTCAAGGCGGCCGTGACCCAGGCCCAGGAGCTCGCTCGCTCGAGGGCCATCAGCCCGGACGGCGTCACCGACGCCGCGGCCGCGGCGCTGCCACCCTCCGCGACGTCGCTGACCCCGGTGATCAACGCGACCGGCGTCATCGTGCACACCAACCTGGGCCGCGCGCCGCTGTCGGCGGCCGCGCGCGACGCGCTCCTCGCCGTCGCGGGCTGCACCGACGTCGAGTTCGACCTCGCGACGGGCAAGCGGGCCCGGCGCGGTGCCGGCGCGCTCAACGCGCTCGGCCTGGCCGTGCCGGCGGCCAGGGCGGTGCACGTGGTCAACAACAACGCCGCCGCGCTAGCGCTCGCGGCGACGGCGCTGGCCGCCGGGCGGGAGATCGTCGTCAGCCGCGGCGAGCTCATCGAGATCGGCGACGGCTTCCGCCTGCCGGACCTGCTGCAGTCCACCGGGGCGCGGATCCGCGAGGTGGGCACCACCAACCGGACCTCGCTGGACGACTACCGGCATGCGGTTGGCGCCGACACCGCGTTCATCCTCAAAGTGCACCCGTCCAACTACGTGATCGAGGGCTTCACCTCCTCGGTCGGTGTGCGCGAGCTGGCTGGCTTGGGCGTGCTCGTGGTCGGCGACATCGGGTCAGGGCTGCTGCGGCCGAGCCCGGTGCTACCGCACGAGCCCGACGCCGACTCGTGGCTACGGGCCGGCGCGGGACTGGTCACCGCCAGCGGCGACAAGCTGCTCGGCGGGCCGCAGGCCGGGCTGCTACTCGGCGCGCCGGAGATCGTCACCCGGCTGGCGCGACATCCGCTGGCTCGGGCGCTGCGCGTGGACAAGCTCACGCTGGCGGCGCTTGAGGCGACCCTCACCGGTCCCGCGCCGCCGGTGACCGAGGCGCTGACAGCCAGGCCGCCGTCGATAACGGCCAGGGCAACGGCCCTAGCGGCCCGGCTCGCCGCTGCAGGCCTCGACTGCCGCGCGGTGCCGGCCACCGCGGCGGTCGGCGGCGGTGGTGGGCCGGGCGTCAGCCTGCCGAGCGCTGCGGTGTCCCTGCCCGAGCAGCTCGCAGC
>JBOHCP010000603.1:0-3686 GCA_050698875.1 Streptosporangiaceae bacterium
CGAGCAGCATGATGAACGACAGCGCCGCGGGGAACCGCGGGAACTCGTTGCGTGGCCGGGCCAGCATCTCGGTCAGCCAGTCCAGCGTGGCCCTGCTGCCAGCGTCGGTCAGCTCGTAGACCGTCCTCTCGGGGTACTGCTGGTCGCGCTCGGTCTGAAGGACCGCGATCAGCCCGGCGTCGAGCAGCCTGCGGATGGTCTTGTACAGGTTGGCCCGCTGGCCGACGTTGACGACGGCGTCCTTGCCCCACTCCTTGAGCAGGCGCTGCATGGCGTACGGGTGCAGCGGCGCCGCGTGCAGCAGGCTCAGCACGGCCAGCGCGAGGGGCGACGACCGGAACTCGCTTTCCACGAACCCAGTCTACTAGTTCCCATGGTACTAATAGCGGGAGTTGCACTAGTTTCAAGGCGACAGGTTGCGATACAACTAGTTGTCTCAATACTATGAGTCGCGACATAACTCGTCAGCCGGCGCGACCGGCCCGGCACCGCGGGCCGACCCGACGACAGGGAGACCACGATGACCATGACGACCGCGGACGCCGCCGGCGTTCCGCTGATCGAGGCTCACGGCCTCACCGTCCGGTTCGGGAAGGTGACGGCCCTCGACGGGCTCGAGCTGACCGCTCAGCCCGGCAAGGTCCTCGCCGTGCTCGGCCCTAACGGAGCCGGGAAGACGACATTCGTCCGCTGCATCGCCACGCTGGTCCGGCCGGACGCCGGCCAGCTCCGGGTGCGTGGCCAGGACGTCATCCGCGCCGCGCCGAAGGTACGCCGCGACATCGGCCTCGCCGGCCAGTTCGCCGCCGTCGAGCCGACGATGACCGGCCGAGAGAACCTGGAGATGACGGCGCGATTGTTCGGGCACGGCCGGATGGCGGCCAGGCGCGCCGCCGCGGCCGTCATCGACCGGCTGGGGCTGGCCGACGTCGCGGACCGGCGCAGCGGCGGTTACTCGGGCGGCCAGCGGCGCCGCCTCGACCTCGGCGCCAGCCTCGTCGGCAGCCCGCGGCTGTTGCTTCTCGACGAGCCCACGACCGGCCTGGATCCGGTCGGCCGCAGCGAGGTCTGGGCCGCCGTGCGCGCCCTCGCGGCGACCGGCACCGACATCCTGCTCACCACGCACTACCTGGAGGAGGCCGACGAGCTGGCCGGGCACGTCGTCGTCATCGACCACGGCCGGGTGATCGCCGCCGGTCCGCTGGGGCAGCTCAAGGCCAGCATCGGCCAGGACGTGATCGATGTCGCCGTCAGCGATCCGGAGATGCTGCCGGCCGTCGCGCAGATACTGGCGCGAGTCACGGCCGGTCCGGCCCGGCTGCAGCCGGCCGGGCAGCACGTGACCGCCCTGGCACCGGGCGGGCCTGCTCAGCTCGCGGCCGTCATCGGCATGCTGCAGGACGCCGCGATCGCCGTCGAGGAGATTGGCCTGCGGCGACCCAGCCTCGACGAGGCGTTCGGAGTTCTCACCGGCGCCGGCGACGGCGCTGATCACCCGAGCAGGCCGGTTACGACCGGCCAGCTGACCGCGAGGAGTGCATCGTGACCGTCGTCCAGCTACCCGGCCGCCCGGCCAGGACCCCGGGGCTGACCGCCGCGGCCGGCCAGGTCGCGCTCCGAGCGCTACGGAAGTACCTGCGGACGCCGGGTCTCAGCGTCATGGGCGTCGTGCAGTCCGCGCTGTTCCTGTTCAGCTTCCGCTATGTGTTCGGCGGCGCGATCCACGCCGGGGCGGCGAGCTACGTTGACTTCCTGGTGCCGGCCTACGTCGCGTCGATCGTGCTGTTCACCGGCGGCGGCATCGCGGTGGCCGTTGCCACCGACAAGGCGGAGGGCTTCACCGACCGGCTGCTGTCCCTGCCGGTGTCGCGCTACGCGCTCGTGGCCGGCCGCACCCTCGCCGACTCGACCACGAACGTCTGGGCCATCGTGAGCACCGCGGCATTCGGCTTCCTGTTCGGCTTCCGGCTGCCAGGCAGCTGGCTGGACGGGCTGGCCGCGCTCGGCCTGTGCGTGGCCTACGCCGTCGTGTTCACGGTGGTCTTCCTGGTGATGGGCCTGTACGCGCCGAACGCCCAGGCCGCTCAGGGGATGTCCCTGATCGCGTTCGTCTTCGCGTTCATCTCCAGCGCGTACGTGCCGGCCACCTCCATGCCCGGCTGGCTGCAGCCGTTCGCCAGGTACCAGCCGATCACGCCGATGGTCGACGCCGTGCGCGCGCTGCTGACGGGCTCGGCCAGCGATGTCGGCCTGGCGCTGGCCTGGTCCGCGTTGCTGGTCGTGGTGCTCGCGCCGGTGGCGGTGATCCGTTACCGGCGGGCCTGAGACGCCGTGCGAGCCGCCCGCGGCCCGAGAGGCCTGCAGGGCCGCCCGCCGCCCTCAGTACGATGGAAGCACGTGACCTGAGCACGAAAGGGGAGCCGGATGTCCAAGATCGCGGTCGTCGGTTTCGGGCGGATCGGCCGGTCCACGGTGAAGGCGGGCCTGAGCAGCAAGCTGTTCACGCCGTCGATCATCGTCGACATCGCAGCCGCGGAGTCGATGGCCCCGCTGTTCGAGTTCGACAGCAACTATGGGCGCTGGCGGGACCCGGTGCGCGTCGAGACCGACGGGCTGGTGATCGGCGACGCGACGATCACCTGGATCGACGCCCGCAACGGCGCGCCGGACTGGAAGGCTCTTGGCGTCGACCTGGTGCTCGACTGCACCGGGCGCGCGACGACCCGCGCGGGAGCCCAGGCGCACCTGGACGCGGGCGCGCGGCGCGTGCTGGTCAGCGCCCCGAGCAAGACGCTGGACGACTGTGACGCCGTGCTGCTGCCCGGCATCAACATGGACTCCTACGATCCGGACAGGCACCACATCGTGAGCATGGCGAGCTGCACCACCAACGCGCTCGCGCCGGTGGTCAGGGTGCTGCGCGACACGGTGGGCATCAGGGACGGCTTCTTCACCACCGTGCACGCCTATACCAACACTCAGTCGCTGACCGACCAGCCGACGAAGGAACGACGCGACTCGTGGGCTGCGGCCGAGAACATCATCCCGTCATCGTCGGGGGCGGCGAAGGCGCTGAAGTTCATCTGGCCGGACCTGCGGGTGACGGGCAAGGCGTACCGGGTGCCGGTGCGGACCGGAAGCATCGTCGAGCTCACCGCCAGAGTCAACGCGGAGATTTCGGCGGCCGAGTTGAACGAGGCGTTCGTCGCCGCGTCCGAAGACGGCTCGCTGGCGGGCATCCTCGGCGTGCTGCACGAAGAGTGGGCGTCGGCCCGGATCGTGGGCGATACCCGGTCGTCGATCATCGACTTGCCGCTGACGTCCGTCAGTGAGGGCGACCTCGTCACGGTCGCGGCCTGGTATGACAACGAGTTCGGGTATGCCAGCCGGCTGGCCGAGACGGTAGCGACGCTGGCCGGGACCTAGCACGGCGGGCCGGGGTCGTCCCGGCGGGGCCAGCGGACTGCCTCGGGTAACGGGGTCGTCCCCCGGGCCGGCGCACTGCCTCGGGTAACGGGTCGTCCCCTGGGCCGGCGCTCTGCCTCGGGTAACGGGGTCGTCCCCCGAGGCCGGCGCACTGCCTCGGGTAACGGGGTCGCCCCCCGAGGCCAGCTTCAGCCGAACCGGGTCGCCATCCGGCGGAAGGTGCGCGGCGCGACGCCGTGCAGCCAAGCCGGGAAGCGCAG
>JBOHCP010000604.1:0-3685 GCA_050698875.1 Streptosporangiaceae bacterium
GGCGATCCTTGCCAGATAGCGGCCTTGATCTCGGCATGTTCGGTCAGCGGCTGCGGCACATCCGGCGTGCCCGCGGGCTGACACTGACCGAACTCGGGGAGCGGGTAGGCCGGGCCCCGTCGGCGCTATCCCTGCTGGAGAACGGCCGGCGCGAACCGAAGCTGTCGCTGATCGAGGCGCTCGCGTCGGCGCTGTCGGTGTCGGCTGACGAGCTGATGCGCCGTCAGCCGCCGAGCCGCCGCGCGCAGCTCGAGGTAGCACTCGCCGAGGCACAGCGCGACCCGGTGCTGGCCGACCTCGGCCTGCCGCCGCTGCGGGTCGGCGCGAAGGTGCCGAACGACGTGCTCGAGCACCTGGTGGCGCTGCACGCGGAGCTGCGCCGCCAGCGGCAGAAGCCCACCGCCACGCCCGAGGAGGCGAGGGCCGCCAACGCCGAGTTGCGGGTGATGATGGCCGACCGCGGCAACTACTTCGCCGACATCGAGGCGGCCGCGGCGCAGGCGCTGGCGCCGGTCGGGTACACCGGTGGTGCGCTGTCGCAGGGCATGCTGCTGTCGGTGGTCAGTCACCACGGGTTCGCTGTCCGGTATGTACCTGACCTGCCGCGCACGGCGCGCTCGGTGACGGATCTGCGAAACCGGCGGATTTACCTGAGGCAGGAACCGCTCGGCATGCACACGCCGCGCGCCGTGCTGCTGCAAACCCTCGGGCACTTCGTGCTCGGGCACTCGGTGCCGGCCGACTTCGCCGAGTTCCTGCGGCAGCGGGTCGAGGCCAACTACTTCGCGGCCGCGGTACTGGTGCCGGAGCAGGCTGCTGCTAGGTTCCTGCGCGAGGCTAAGGACGCGCGCGACCTGTCGGTCGAGGACGTGCGGGATGTGTTCTCGGTCTCGTACGAGATGGCCGCGCACCGGTTCACCAACCTCGCGACGCACCACCTGAGCATCCCGTGCCACTTCGTCAAGAACGACGAGAGCGGCGTCATCTACAAGGCGTACGAGAACGACGGAGTCGTGTTCCCCGCCGACGTCACCGGGGCGATCGAGGGCCAGCGGATGTGCCGGCAGTGGTCGGGCCGGCAGGTATTCGGCGCCCCGGACCGGTTCAGCCCTTACTACCAGTACTCCGACACACGGTCGGGGACGTACTGGTGCGCCGCGTTCGTCGACTCAGGACGGGAGCACGGGTTTGCCATCGCGCTCGGCGCTCCGTACGAGCACAGCCGCTGGTTCCGCGGGCGCGACACGACGCGGCGGATGAAGTCGTCCTGCCCGGACGGCGAGTGCTGCCAGCGACCCCCGGCCGCGCTCGCCGCCCGGTGGGAGGGCGTGGCCTGGCCGTCCGCGCGGGCGCACTCGCACGTGCTGCTCGCGCTGCCGTCCGGCAGCTTCCCCGGCGTCGACGAGACGGACGTGCTGGAATTCCTGGACCGGCACGCTGCTGGCTAGCCGTCAGTCAAAGCGGGGCGGCCGCTTCTCCCGCAGCGATGCGAGGCCCTCCTTGATGTCCTCGCCCAGGAACGTGAGCATCTCGTAGGCGGCCGACTGGTCAAAGATCGGGCCGGCGGTGCGCAGCCAGCCGTTCAGCGCGCGCTTGGTCAGCCTGATCGCCTGCTGCGGTCCGGCGGCGAGCTGGCTGGCCACCCGCATGGCCTCCGGCAGCACCTGATCGCGCGGCAGTGCCTTGGACACCAGTCCGATCCGCTCCGCCTCGGCGCCGGTGACCATTTCGCCGGTCAGGAGGTAGTACTTGGCCTTCGCCAGGCCGCACAGCAGCGGCCAGATGATCGCGGCGTGGTCGCCGGCCGCGACGCCGAGCCGGACGTGGCCGTCGCCGAGGCGCGCGTCCTCGGCGCAGATGCTGATGTCGGCCAGCAGCGCCACGACGAGGCCGGCCCCCACGGCGACACCGTTGATGGCCGACACGATGGGCTTCTCGCAGTTGGCCATGTTGTAAACCAGGTCGCCCATCTCCCTGAGCATGGCAGTCACCCGGTCGTAGCTGCCGATCTGGCGTTCGACCATGGCCAGGTCGCCGCCCGCGGAGAACGCCCGGCCGGCGCCGGTGACCACGGCAACCCGGGTGTCCTCGTCGGTGCTCACATCGGTCCAGACGGCGGCGAGCTCGCTGTGCATCTCCTCGTGGGCGGCGTTGAGCACGTCCGGCCTATTAAGCGTGATCAGCAGCACGCCACCTGGCTGCCGGTCGAGCGTGAGGTACTGGTATCGGGCGACATCCATGCGGATCGGGTTCCTCCCGTCTGGTCCGTGGCCGGCCAGCCGCCGGTCATGAGGGATGTGCGGCTCATCGGCCGTTCGGAGACTAGTGACCCACGGGTATAGCGCGCGAGGCCAGCCGCGGTTTAAGCTAGATTACTAGCCAGTAACTTGGATTATCTGCTGGCTTGCTGGCCGGCAGATAGTGCCATGGGCGGGGAGCGAGATGAGCAGTCCGGATCAGACCGCGGGCGGATTCTCGCTGGCGCTGCCCGCAGAGGTGCAGCAGGCGCGTGACTGGGTGCACGAGTTCGCGCGAGACGTGATCAGGCCGGCCGCGGCCGAGTGGGACGAGCGCGAGGAAACGCCGTGGCCGGTCCTCGAGCACGCCGCCAAGGTGGGTCTGTACTCTCTCGACTTTTTCGGCACCCAGTGGATGGAGGCTACCGGCCTCGGCATGGTCGTCTCCTTCGAGGAACTCTTCTGGGGTGACGCGGGCATCGGGCTGTCTCTCGCGGGCACCGGGCTCGCGGCGGTGGCGGTGTCGAGCAACGGAACCCCCGAGCAGATAGGGGAGTGGCTGCCGGAGATGTTCGGCAGCCCCGGCGACGTCAGGCTCGGTGCGTTCTGCTCGTCGGAGGCCGAGGCCGGCAGCGACGTCGGCGCGATCCGCACCAGGGCCGTCTACGACCAGGCCGCCGACGAGTGGGTGCTCAACGGCACCAAGACCTGGGTGACCAACGGTGGCATCGCGGACGTGCACGTTGTCGTCGCCTCGGTTGACCCGGCGCTCGGCAGTCGCGGTCAGGCGACGTTTATTGTGCCGCCCGCGACGCCGGGCCTGTCGCAGGGTCAGAAGTTCCGCAAGCATGGCATCCGCGCGTCGCACACCGCCGAGGTTGTGCTGGACAACGTACGGGTACCCGGCCGGTGTCTGGTCGGCGGCAAGGACCGGCTCGACGCTCGGCTTGCGCGAATCGGCGAGGGCCAGCGGGGCGGCGAGCAGGCGGCCATGCGCACGTTCGAGAAGTCCCGGCCGAGCGTGGCCGCGATGGCCGTCGGTGTCGCGCGGGCCGCGGTAGAGTTCGCGACCGAGTATGCGACCCAGCGGGTGCAGTTCGGCCGGCCTATCGGCCAGAACCAGGGTGTCGCCTTCCAGCTGGCCGACATGCACGCCGCGGTGGACGCGGCGCGGCTGCTCACCTGGCGGGCCGCCTGGATGGCCAGGCACGGCCACTCTCTTGACCGCGCCGAGGGGTCGATCTCCAAGCTGGTTGCGGCGGAGACCGCGGTCCGGGTCACCGAGCAAGCGATCCAGATCCTCGGCGGCAACGGTTACACCCGCGACTACCCGGTCGAGCGCTGGCACCGGGACGCAAAGATCTTCACGATTTTCGAGGGCACGTCGGAGATCCAGCGCATGATCATCGGTAGGGCCGTCACCGGGCTTGACGTGCGATAATAACCGC
>JBOHCP010000605.1:0-3678 GCA_050698875.1 Streptosporangiaceae bacterium
CGGGTCCCGGCAGATCTGCAGGGGTCCAGGCGTGCGGCGAGGATCAGGCGGCCCTGGCTCAGCGCGGTGTCGGCCGCGCTCTGCCCGGCGTGCGGGCTGCTGGCCGCCGTAGCGGCCGGGTGCGCGCCCGCGGCCAGCAGCGCCGAGGGCCGGCGGCGATGACACCCGTCAACCGCAGCTGCGCTTCCGGGGATGCTTTCACCACGCCGGCGCCGAAGGCACTCTTCGCCGCAAGCAGCGTCGGGTCGGCGCGCAGCCGCGGCGCTGACGTGGCCGCGGTCCCCGGTCAGCGCCGCGGCGAGGAGATGGTCGATCGGCTGCACGCCGGTAGCGTGGACGGCGGGTCGGCCGGGTCGCGCGGCGGCGGTCAGCGAACAGGCCGCGCGTCAGCCCGGCCGGGTCCGAACGAGTCCGACCCGCGGCGCGGGCTCGATCCGCGCGAGCGCGTCGGCGAGCAAGTCCTCCAGCGGGCTGATGCCGCCCGTCCCGGCCCCGTAGAAGACCGTCTCGGCCTCGGCGGCGAGCGCGACGGCGATCGCCAGCCGCAGCTCACGGTTGCCGAGGTCGGTGCGCGAGGCCCGCCGCGCCGCGACCCGGCAGATGACAGCCGATCTGCTGGCGCGTCCAACAGCCGCATGGCCGCCTGCTGTACCGCTTGCCGCGTGCGCGTCTTCTTGAGCTCACGGAGCCCCATGGGACGAGCACTCTAGCCGGGTGGCGCGCCGCCTGCCTGGTGTGCGTGCGCCGGCGGCCGGTTGTGCAGATACAGCAGCTTGCTGTCGGCGCTCTTGCCCGAGTGCACCGGCAGGGGCAGCTCGTAGCGGACCGCGCGGTGGTGGTCGGCCAGCTGGCGGGACGGGTTATAGACGCTGTTGAACCGCCAGAGCATGCGCGCAAAGTTGGTCTGCCCGTGCGCCAGGTTCCGCGCCAGCACCCGCGCTGCGCCGGTGAGCGCGGCCACGCCGAGGTGCTTGCGGTTGATCACGGCCTGGGTGCGGACCAGCTCGGTGTAGAACTGGTCGAGCGGCAGCGTGGTCGGGACCACGGCGTGCTGGATGTCGAACAGCCGGTAGTCGCGGGTGGTCAGGCGGCGTGACTCGGTGTGCCAGATCTCGGTGCCCGGGTAGGGCGTGAGCACGGTCAGGTGCACAATCTCCGGTACCGACAGGGCGAAGTCCCTGACCACGCGGAACTGCTCGGTGTCCCACGCGGGGTCGACGATCAGGTTGATGGCGACCATGATGCCGAGCTTGCGCGCCACCCCCAGGGCCTGCATGTTCTGATCCTGGCTGACCCGCTTGCGGTACAGCTCCAGGCCATCAGAATCCAGGGCCTCCATGCCCAGGAACATGTAGCTGAGCCCTAGCCTGGCCCACCGCTCGAACACGTCGGTGTTGCGCAGCAGGACGTCGCTGCGAGTCTCGAGGTAGTACCGCTTGCGGATGCGGCGCCGCTCGACCTCGGCGGCGATCGCATCGCCGTGCTCGGCTTTGATGAAGGCCACGTCGTCGACGATGAACACATTCGGCTCGGCGATGGAGGCGAGTTCCTCGGCCGCCGCCTCGGGCGATGCCTTCCGGTAGCTGCGACCGTAGAAGGTCCACGCCGAGCAGAACGAGCAGTCCCACGGGCAGCCGCGGGTGAACTCGATCGACGCGCAGGGATCGAGCTCACCGATGAAGTACCGCCGCCTGTTCCGCATCAGCTGCCGGGCAGGACGCGGCGCATCGATGCTCTCCAGCAGGCGGGGGGCGGGGCCAAGCCCGTCCGCAGTGACGATGCCTGGCACGCCGCCGACCCCGCCGTCGCGGATCGCGCCGAGCAACGGGACGATCGCGGTCTCCCCCTCGCCGCGCAGCACCGCGTCGACGCTGCCGTCGGCCTGGTCGAGAACGTGGCTAGCGACGAAGGACACGCTGTGCCCGCCGAAGAACACGAAGCAGCCCGGCAGCATGTCCTTCACGTCGTGAGCGATGTCGATGGCCTCGGGAATGTTGGCCAGATAGTTCAGCGAGATGCCGACCGCTTCCGGCCGGAACTGCGACAGCTCGCGATCCAGGTCGCGGCGGCTGGATACCTGCAGGTCGAGCGCGCGCACCTCGTGACCGGCCGCAATCGCGGCACCGGCCACCCGTTCCAGGCCGAGTGGCTCCAGGCGCAGGAAAATCTCCGAATACATCAGCGCACTCGGATGCACGAGCAGCACGCGCATGCTCACCTCCGGCAGGCAACGCCAGTACTGAAGTGGCCGATTTTTGAGACGTCATTTCAAGATCGTCTTCGTATCAGTCGTCGGTTGGGCGGTGGAGCCGCGGGGCATAGCGGGGATGTGACAGGGCGTGCGGTTCTGCTGACCGGGTCCCTCGGACTCGGGCATGACATGCTGGCCCGCAGCATGGCCGGCCTCCTGGACCGGCATGGCTGGCAGACCCGGTACCTGAACAGCATGGCGCTGCTCGGGCACCGCTCCGCGGCGGCGGGACAGCGTGTTTTCGGCGGCATCATCGCCATTCCCGGCCTCTACGACGGGCTGCACTTCGCCCACCTGCGGTCCGGTAGCCGGGTCGCGAAGCTGCTCGACCAGTGGGCCAGCGCACGGGTAGTGCCGGCGCTGCGAGCCGAGCTGGACCGCGAGCCAGCCGACCTGGTCCTCAGCGTGTTCGCCACCGGAGCCGCCGCGGCGGCGCGGCTCAAGACCGAGGCGCCTGCCCGCCGTACCGTCGTGCTCTGCCCGGACGTGGGGGCGCACCGGCTCTGGGTGACCGAGGGAACCGACTTGTTCCTGGTGACCTCGGCCGCGGCGGCGGCATCGGTCCGGCGGTTCCTCCCCCGGGCCCGGATTGCCGTCATCCCGGCGCCGGTCCGGGCGGAGTTCTATGCCGCGCCGTCGAGGCAGCAGGCCAGGGCCGCGCTGAAGGTGCCAGACGGTGCCCCGTGCGTGCTGGTGATCGACAGCGGCTGGGGGTTCGGCCGGGTGGCCGACAGCGTCGCCCGGCTGGCCGCGGCCGGCGTGCACGTGCTGGCCGTGGCTGGCCGCGAGCACGCCCTGGAGAGGCAATACCGTACCCTCGCACGCGGCGTCCATCGGGTGCACCCCTTCGGTTTCAGCGACCGGGTACCGGAGCTGATGGCGGCCGCCGACGTGGTGATCGCATTGCCCGGAGCCAGCACCTGCGCCGAGGCGCGGGTCGTCGGAAGGCCCCTGCTGCTTCTCGACGTTATGCCCGGGCACGGGCGGGATAACCTGCTGCATGAGCTGGAGCTCGGCGGGGCAGGAGTATGCGGGGCGACGCCTGCAGCGGTCACCGCGGCCACGCTGGCGCTGCTGGACGACGCGCCGCCCGTGACATCAGCAGGCCGCCTGGCTCCCCGATGGGAGCCCGCGTTCGAGGCTGCGTGCCGACAGATCGGCCTGGACCTCGACCTGAACCGTCATGAGCTAGCGGAGGCGAGATCGCGATGATGCGGACGCTGTTCCTGCATCCGCCCTCTTTCGAGGGCTTCGACGGCGGCGCCGGGGCACGCTACCAGGCGAAGCGGGAGATCCGCTCGTACTGGTATCCGACCTGGCTGGCTCAGCCGGCCGCGCTCGTCCCTGGCAGCAAGCTCGTGGACGCGCCGCCGGACGGCCTGACCCTGGCCGACGTCACGCCGCTGGCCCATGACTACGAGCTGGCC
>JBOHCP010000606.1:0-3672 GCA_050698875.1 Streptosporangiaceae bacterium
CAGCAAGTCGCGCCGGTGGCAGCGGTCACCGCGCCAGCCGCGAGCGGCTCTGCCCAGCAGATCGCGCTGGCGATGCTCGCGTCGTACGGCTGGTCGTCGAGCCAGTTCGGCTGCCTCGATCCGCTGTGGGCGCACGAGAGCGGCTGGAACGTCTACGCGTCCAACCCGGGATCGGGCGCCTACGGCATCCCGCAGGCGCTGCCCGGGTCCAAGATGGCCAGCGCCGGGCCGGACTGGCAAACCGGCGCAGCGACGCAGATCGGGTGGGCCTGAGCTATATCCAGGCGACTTACGGCTCCCCGTGCACCGCCTGGTCCCACGGGGAAGCCACTGGCTGGTACTAGCCGGCTAGGTACGCCAGGAACGTCTGCGTCAGCGGAGCGCTACGCGGGGCTGGCATAGACCGAGGCTAGTTAGCGTCTGTCTGGTCCGAGACGCGTTGAGCAACAGTAAGCGCGCGGCGGCTAGGGGGAGGGTTGGTGGGGATGCGCCATTGCGCTGACGTCGAGGGCCGCGTCGAGCTCGGCCACGGTGATGTCGCCGCGCGCGACGTGGCCGCGGGAAACGACGACGTCGCGGATCGTCGCGCCGGTCTCCAGCGCCTCGTGTGCAACGGCGGCCGCTGCCTCGTAGCCGATGTACGGGTTCAGCGCCGTGACGATGGCAGGCGACGACTCGGCGTTGCGGCGTAGCCGGCCGACGTCGGCGGTGATGCCGCTGACACACTTGTCGGCGAGTGCGCGCGCCGCAGCCGACAGCAGCCGGAGCGAGGACAGCAGCGCCCGCGCCAGCACGGGCATCATCACGTTGAGCTCGAAGTTGCCGGCCGCGCCGGCGAAGGCCACCGTCGTGTCGTTGCCGATGACTTCGGCGCAGACCTGGCAGACCGCCTCGCAGATCACCGGGTTGACCTTGCCCGGCATGATGGACGAGCCAGGCTGCAGGTCCGGGATCCGGATCTCGGCCAGCCCGGTACGGGGGCCGGAGTTCATCAGCCGCAGGTCATTGCAGATCTTGTACAGGCTCACGGCGATGGTCCTGGCCACGCCGCTGGCCGCGACCAGCCCGTCCTGCGCACCAGCCGCCTCGAAGTGATTGGGCGCCTCGGTGAGCGGCAACTGCATGTCGGCGGCGAGGTGGTCGATCACCGCGCCGGCGAAGCCGGCCGGCGCGTTCAGGCCCGTGCCGACCGCCGTCCCGCCGAGCGGCAGCTCGCCGACGTCGGGCAGCACGTCGCGAGCGCGCTGCAGGCCGTGCCGGACGGCTGCCGCGTAGCCGCCGAACTCCTGGCCCAGCGTCACCGGGGTCGCATCCATGAGGTGTGTCCGGCCGCTCTTGACGGCATCGGCGAACTCGGCCGCTTTGACCTCGAGCACGTCGGCCAGGTGGCTGAGCGCGGGCAGCAGCGACATGACGATCAGGCGGGCGGCAGCGAGGTGGATCGCCGACGGGAACACGTCGTTGGACGACTGCGATGCGTTGACGTGATCGTTCGGGTGCACCGGCCGCCCGAGGGTCCGGGCCGCCAGGGTGGCGATGACCTCGTTGGCGTTCATGTTTGACGACGTCCCCGAGCCGGTCTGGAACACGTCGATCGGGAACTGGTCGTCGCAGCGGCCCTTGGCGACGTCGGCCGCCGCGTCGTGAATGGCCGCGGCCAGGTCGGCCGGGAGCACGCCGAGCCGGCCGTTCACCACGGCGGCCGCGCCCTTGATCGAGGCCAGCGCCCCGATCATGTCGCGGGACAGCGGCTCGGCGGAGATCTGGAAGTTCTGCACGGCGCGCTGGGTCTGCGCGCCCCACAGTGCATCGGCCGGTACGAGCACCTCGCCCATCGAGTCGTGCTCGACACGCATGCCGTGCGGGATATCGGCCATGACAGCCTCCGCGGTATTGGTAGCTCAGTAGCTCGGACCGTGGCCGATCGTCAGCAGCGGCGGTGCCGTCGCGGCCGGGCCGGCGCTGTGCTGACCCTCTGGCCGCCCGCCGGAGTCTGCGAAGAAGTCATTGCCCTTGTCGTCGACCACGATGAACGCGGGGAAGTCGCGGACCTCGATCCGCCACACGGCCTCCATGCCCAGCTCGGGGTACTCGAGCACCTCGACCTTCGTGATGCATTCTTGCGCCAGCTTGGCCGCCGCGCCGCCTATCGAGCCGAGATAAAAGCCGCCGTACTTCTGGCACGCCGCAGTGACGACCGCAGACCGGTTTCCCTTGGCGAGCATCACCAGCGAGCCGCCGGCCGCCTGGAACCTGTCCACGTACGAGTCCATCCGCCCTGCCGTGGTCGGGCCGAACGACCCGGACGCGTATCCCGCCGGCGTTTTGGCCGGCCCCGCGTAGTACACGGCGTGGTCGCGAAGGTACGGCGGCATCGGCCGGCCGGCGTCGAGCAGGTCGTTGATCTTGGCGTGCGCAATGTCGCGGGCGACGACCATCGGGCCGGTCAGGGCCAGCCTGGTCTTGATCGGGTAGCGCGACAACTCCGTGCGAATCTCGCCCATGGGCCGCGACAGGTCGATGCGGATGACGTCCCCGTCAAGGTCGGTCTCGGAAGTGTCCGGCAGATACTGCGCCGGATCCGTCTCGAGTCGCTCGAGGTATACCCCGTTCCCCTCAATTTTTGCCCGCGCTTGCCTGTCCGCGGAGCACGAGACCGCGATCGCGACCGGACAGGACGCGCCGTGCCGGGGCAGCCGGACCACCCGCACGTCGTGGCAGAAGTACTTGCCGCCGAACTGGGCGCCGATGCCAGACCTGCGGGTGATCTCCAGCACCTGCTGCTCCAGTTCGATGTCTCGGAAGCCGTGCGCGGCCAGCGAGCCGGATGTCGGCAGCGCGTCGAGGTACTTGGCGGAGGCGTACTTGGCCGTCTTCAGCGCGTACTCGGCGCTGGTGCCCCCGATCACGATCGCGAGATGGTAGGGCGGGCACGCCGCGGTGCCGAGAGACCGGATCTTGTCTGCCAGGAACGCCGCCATCTTGGCCGGGCTCAGCACAGCCTTGGTCTCCTGGTACAGGTATGACTTATTGGCCGAGCCGCCGCCTTTGGCCATGAACAGGAAGGTGTACTCGTCCCCGTCGGTGGCGTAGAGCTCGATCTGGGCAGGCAGGTTGCTGCCGGTATTGCGCTCGTCCCACATGGTCAGCGGCGCCAGCTGGGAGTAACGCAGGTTCAGCGTGGTGTACGCGTCGTACACGCCGCGGGCGATGTGCTCCGCGTCGTTCCCGTCCGTGAGGACCTGACCGCCGCGTTTGCCCATGACGATCGCGGTGCCGGTGTCCTGGCACATCGGCAGCACGCCGCCAGCCGCGATGCAGGCATTCTTGAGCAGGTCGCCGGCCACGAACCTGTCGTTCGGGCTCGCCTGCGGGTCGTCGAGGATAGCGCGAAGCTGCTTCAGGTGCGCGGGCCGCAACAGGTGAGCGATGTCGCGCATAGCCGCCGCGGTGAGCTGCGTCAGCACTTCAGGCTCCACCTGCAGGAACTTTCGCCCGAGTGCGTCGCGGACGCTGATGCCATCGCTGCTGAGCAGCCGGTACTCGGTGTCGTCCGCGCCTGTCGGCAGCATGTCGGTGTAACTGAAGTCGGGCATTACTGGCACATCCCCGGGCTAGCAGATGCTCTCATCGTATTTCGGCCACTGATGCTGCGGTGGCGCGCCTCGGTGC
>JBOHCP010000607.1:0-3662 GCA_050698875.1 Streptosporangiaceae bacterium
CTCCCAGATCACCAACTGGCACGGGAGCTGCTCGCGCCCGCAAGACGGCTGGCGGGTGATGACCTCGAGCAGTTGCGGGCTGCGTGCTTGCCGAGGTTCTTCAGGCGCATGTCTACGGTGGTTAGCGGCGGCCGTCCCGGAGCGAAGACGTCCCAATTGTCGTATCCGACCAGGGCAATGTCGTCAGGGATCCGGCGTCCCCCTTCGCGCAGGGCGTCGGGTACGCGTGTTGCTGCCTCGCCGCCGACCGCGGCGGACCAACCGAGGAAGCGGCCTCGCCGCGACCACGGGGGATTCGGCCGCCCGCCGTCAGCCCTTGAGCGCGCCCGAAACGAGACCTCGCACGTAGTAGCGCTCCAAACTGGCCATCGGCTGCGACAACGGGTTCGTCCTGCTGCCGGGATTCAGTACCGCCGTTAGCGGCGAGTGACCGTCAGGCACCGCGCGGAGACACGGGTTAACCTCGAAGTTCCCAGCCCGCCGGACGCACGGCCTAAGCGCGGCATCAGCCCGCGGGCCACCGCCGGGCGCCGGGGCACGTCCCCGGCGCCTTCCCGGCCGCCCGCGTCCCGGGAAATCACTACGCGGGCCGCCGGGCGGACATGGGGATGAGGGTGACCGGTCGAGAATGAGCGGTCCGCCTGCCGAACGACCGTTACCGCGCGTGGTGAAGATCGTCGAGCAAATCATCGACGAGGTCGTCCGGGCTGGTATGGCCCTTGCCGGTCGTTGACACGTGCCCGCTGAGGGCGAGATCGACAGCTCCGTGGGCGACGGCGAGGATCAGCACGCATTCCCGGCTCGCCGCGCACCTAGCCCGACGCTTGTCGGCTGGATGCACGAGGGACCCGGAAGTCGCCGGCACCAGGATGGCTCCTGAAGCGCGCGTACATGGCCGCAGAGGGAGTCAAGCCTGGCGGCAGAGCGAGTCAGCTGTGGAGCCGATCGAAGGCGCGCTGGACGTGACGGGCGAGGATGCTCGGATTGTCCTTTGCCGTCGCCCGCCCGGCGTAGAAGCAGGCAAGCCCGATTTCTGCGGCTTGGCGGGCGGTCGGCGGGGTCGCCCCCCAGCGCTGGAGCCGGTCGGTGAGCGCGTCTGCGTAGCGGCGCTGCTTGACCAGGCTGCGGGCATACAGTTCCGGGTGAGTGGTGACGAGTTGCCGGTGCCGCTCGTAGGCGGCGGGATCGGCGGTGATGCCCTCGACGTAGCCGACCACCAGCCGGCGGGCTGCCGCGAGGGCGCCTGCCATCGACGACCCGATCGGCTCGGTCGGCGCCGCCGGCCCGTGCGAGGCATCGGTGATCGCCTCCCCAGGGTCGCTGAACAGGACCTCCTGCTTGTCGCCGAAGTAGCGGAAGAAGGTCGTTCTGCCCACCTCGGCGCGCTCTGCGATGTCGGTGACGCTGACGGCGTCGAAGCCGCGCTCGTTGAAGAGGTCCTCTGCCGCCCGTCGGATCGCCTCCTTGGCACGACGGCGCTTCCGGTCCGTCAGCGAGTCGGGGTGAGCCTGCTCCTCGGCCATGGGCCCAGTCTAGCGCACTGGTTGACATCAGGTTCCTTTAGGTATCCAATACTATCTGGCACTGCGTACCAATGAAGGAGACACTGTCATGAACGCACCGGCTGACAAGGCCCATCCCTCGCGATCCGTCACCATGACGGCCCGAACCCGGGCCCGGCAAACCCCTGACGAGGCGACCAGGGAGCGGTAATGCGTGCTGTCGTGACGGGCGCGACCAACGGGATCGGCGAGGCGATTGCCCGCCGGCTGGCGAGTGAGGGGCTGACGGTCACCCTGGTGGGCCGCAGTGACGAGCGGCTGCGGGCGGCCCGTGAGCGGATCGAGTCCGCCGTGCCGGGGGCTGACCTCGTCTTTGAGCGAGCTGACCTGGCCGAGCTTGCCGAGGTCCGCGAGCTCGCCGGCCGGCTGCTGGCCGGGCCGCGACCCGACGCGGTCATCAGCAACGCGGCGCTGGTGACGCCGCTGGACCGCATGACCTCCGACGGCCTGCCCCGTGTGCTCGCCGTCAACCACCTCGCGCCCTACCTGCTGCTGCGCACCCTGTCGGCCGCGCTGGATCGGGCCAGGCTGATCGTCGTGGGCGCCAGCCCGGTCTCGGGCAGTCGCAGGCCGGTCGACCTCGATGACCTGACCTTCGCCCATCCGGAGCAACTGGGCGAGCCCGCCGAACTGCGGCCGTTTTTCGCCTACGGACGCACGAAGACCATGAACGCGATGCTCGTGTTCGAGCTCGCCCGCCGCCTGGCCGGGACCGCGATCACCGTCAACTGCGTGCATCCCGGCATCATCGGCGGCACCGGCCTCGGCAGCGAGGTGCCCGGGCTCGACGCGGCCGTAACACAGGCAATCCGGGACGGCGTCCTCCCGCCGTCCGGCCCACAGGCCGGAGGAAGCGGAGCGCCACGTTTCACCGGCCCGGCGGACCCCCGCGCCCCGGACGCGGGCGCCGACACCCCCGCCTGGCTCGCCACCGCTGCCGAGGTCGAAGGCATGACCGGCCGCTTCTTCGTCGACCGGGAACAGGTGGAAACCGCGCCGCACACCACCGACCCCGCGCGCTGCGAACGCCTCTGGATAGCCAGCGCACGCCTTACCGGACTTCCCGCATAAACCAATCATGGCTGACGGTGAGGCCGTCATCGCGAAGACAGCGCGCCTCGTGCCGTAGCCCCTTCCCGGCTCTTCACCTGAGGGCTGGCTTGCTGCCGACGCACGAGCGTCGATGGCTGCGGCCGCCTATCACGACCGCGGCGGTTTGCGGTGAACTGCTAGCCCAGGTGCAGGCGCTGACCTCGGCCACGGCATGCCCGGATGTCCTGGCCGGCGAAGCCGGAAGAGTGCCCTGGCCAACACGAGACCTATGACGTGCGTGCGGGCGATCATTTCGAGGCGCTGGTCAAAGGAGGGGTCAGCTAATGGAGCAGGCCGCGCGCGAGCGGGTAGTCAGCGATCTGGCCCGCGCGCTCGGCTATGCGGCCGATGTCACGCCCGCGCCCGGCCAGCCCGTGCACGTGCTGCTTGCAGCGATGGACATGCCGGAAACCGTGGCGGCCATCGCCCGCTCGCGCCCTGACGTCTGGGCCGGCTGGCCCGCCCAGCGGCCCCAGTTCCTCATCGACAAGGCTGTTGTCGGCGAGTCGGGCGATCTGCCCCGCAGCCACAGCCTCGTCTACCAGCTCGGTGAGCCTTGGACGCAGCCAGACGGAGGGCCGGCCGAGACAACCGAGCTGGTCAGCGCCGGCCGCCTCGACGGCCGCCCGGTGCTGGACGTCCTGCAGGACGCAGAGTACGCCGCTGGCCACGTCCCCGGCGCGGTCCACATCGAGCTCGGCGGACTGCCCGGCCGCGAGCAGGCGGTGCCGGGCGGCGCGGTGGTGATGTGCGGGCACGGCGAGCGGGCCATGACCGCGGCCAGCCTGCTCCAGGCCGCCGGCCACCGCGGCCTTTCTGTCCTGGCCGGCGGACCCCAGGACTGGGCCGCGGCCACCGGGCGGCGACCGGGCGGCCGCTGCAGGAGGGCACTTGACACGCCCGGCACGCACCCGCCGGCCCGCCGCAATCGGCGATGAGGCCGGCGTCCGGCTCGGGCTGCGCGCCAACCTCAGCCAGTTCATCCTGCTCGCGGTGGTGAACTTCTTC
>JBOHCP010000608.1:0-3656 GCA_050698875.1 Streptosporangiaceae bacterium
GATGCTGCGGCGGCCAGCCGGGACGCCTCAGCGAGCAGCTGCGTGAGCTTTCCCAGCGCGGCTTGTGGCCCGCTGTCCGGCGGCGGCGTTGCCGCTGCGGGCTGGCCGCGCTGGACGTTGTAGTGGCGGATGCGGCATTCGTCGCTGCAGAACTGCCGCGTCCTGCCCCGGTCGCCGGGCGTCAGCGGCCTGCCGCATCCCGTTCGCTTGCAGCACCCGCCGTCGTCGGCGGGAACGCTCCCGTTCGCTGCTGGCGCCACGGCCGTCGTGGTCATGTCAGAACCTCCATGAGTTTCGTTTCGCTTCATTTCATTTCGTTTCGTTTCGCATCAGCGGTCCCGCGCGGGCAACCCGCCCGGCCGGGAACACAAGGGACAAGGGGAAGTCAGGCGACCCTCTCGCCGCCGGGCAGGCCGTGGCCCGGTGACCCGCAAAGGGGTCAGTTTTCAGGCGGCGGCGACAGTTCCCGGATCGCGACGGGCTCGTCGCATCTGGGGCACAGGTTGCCGGTGCCGACGGCGGACATGAACTTGCCGCAGTCGTCGCATCTTTGGCGGCCGAGTGCCCGGAGCCCGCACTGGCCGCATTCGTATACGGTGACCGGGCGCTTGGGGCGGCGGGCCGGGAGGGCCGGGCGCGCTGGGGCGGGCGGCGTGGCGCGCCGCCGGTAGGCGGCCTGCTTGCAGGCATCGGAGCACCAGCGCCGGCGGCCGGACCAGGTGAACGGCTGCCCGCACGCCGGGCAGGTTCTTATCGTCACGCTATCGTCACAGCGCGGGGGCGCCTGGTCGCCGGCCTGGGGTAGCAGTTCGCTGATCCGGTCTGCGAGTGCGCTGTTCTGGCTGGGTGCCGGGCCTGGCTGCGGGGAGCGGGGGGTGGTCATGGCTGGTCCTGCCGGGCATGGTCTGGGCTGGCGGCGGGGGCGCGGCGCATGGACTCGCCGGACAGCTCGATCCGGTCGGCGTTGTGCAGGAGCCTGTCCAGGGCGGCGTCGGCGATGGTGGGGTCGCCGAGGGCCTGGTGCCACATGGCGACCGGGAGCTGGCTGGTGACGATGGTGGCGCGCAGCCCGGCCCGGTCCTCGATGACCTCGAGCAGGTCGGCGGCCTGGTCAGTGGTCTGGGGGCGGAGGAGGAGGTCGTCTATGACCAGGACGGACAGGCGTGCCCAGGAGGCCAGCAGCCGGGCGAGCCGGCCGTCGCCGCGGGCGATCGCCAGGTCGTCGAGCATCCGCGGAGCGCGCTGGTACAGCGCGGTGCAGCCGTTGCGGATGGCGGCGTGGGCGAGGGCGCAGGCCAGGTAGGTCTTCCCGGAGCCGGTCGGCCCGGTGATCACGATGGCGCGGCCGGCTGCTGCCCAGTGCGCCTGGGCGAGGTTCAGGATGCGGGCGCGGTCCAGGCCGCGGGGGTGGCGGAAATCGATGTCCTCGACGGCGGCGGGGGTGCGCAGCCGGGCGGTTTTCAGGCTGCGCTGGATGCGGCGGGCGGCCCGGTCGGCCAGTTCCCGGTCAACCAGCAGGCCGAGGCGTTCGTCGAACCCGAGGCCGGTGTAGCTGGCCTGGTCGTTCTGGTCGGCGAGGGCGGCGGCCATGGCGTGCAGCCGCAGCTGCCTCAGCCCGTCGATGGTGGCGTGGGTGAGCATGATCGGTAGTTCCTTCCTAGTTGTAGTAGCCGGGGCCGCGGACGTTGGCGTGCGCGGGATGCGGGGGAACTCCGGGTGCCTGGCCGGGCAGCGGCTGGCGGTCCAGGCCGTTCCGCAGGATCGACTCGACGCTGCGGTAGGAGCAGGCGCGCAGTGCCAGGGCGCGGGCGCAGGCGGCCTCGGCCCGGTCCTGGCCGTACCGGCCGGCCAGCCGGATGATGCCGAGCGCGGCCCGGTAACCCTGCTCGGGATGCGGCCGGGACTGCAGGATCGCGGCGACCAGCGCGGCGGCGGACGGGCCGGTCTTGCCGGCCCATTCGGTGATCCGGGCCGGGGTCCAGGCCGCGTGCCGGCGGTGGGACTCGGGCATGTGCGCCGGGTCGGTGGTATGCCCGTGCCGCACATGCGAGCGGGGGTGCGAGGCGACCCGCGCCGACCTGTGGAAGATCTCCACCACCGCCGCGGACAGCCGCACGTCCACCTGCTGGCGGGCCAGCCGGAAAGGCACGGAATAGTAATGCTTGTCCGCGGCGATGTGGTAGTCGATGTTCACGGTCGCCTTGCACCAGGTCGCGAACTCATACCGGGTCGCCGGCAACGGCCGCAGCGCCGGCCGGTCCAGCTCCTTGAACAAGCTCTCGCGGCTGCCGTCCAGCTTCTGGAACGGCCGCGCGTTGATCTCCGCCACGCACTCGCGGATAGCGGCATTGGCCTCGCCCAGCGAGCAGAACCCGCGGTCACGCAGCCGCGCGATGATCCACCGCTCGGCGATCAGCACCCCGTTCTCGGCCTTGGCCTTATCCCGCGGTTTATACGCCCTCGCCGGGATGACCGCCACGTCGTAGTGCGCGGCCATCTCGGCGAACGTGGCGTTGACATCCGGCTCATACCGGTGCGGCCGGGTCACCCCCGAGCGCAGGTTGTCGCACACTACGATCCGCGGGCAGCCCGCCATCGCCTCGAAGCAGTGCACGTGCGCGGTCACCCAGTACAGCAGCTCCTGCGACGGGAACGCCTCGGCGTACAGGTAATTCGAGGCGCCCAGCACCGCGACGAACAACTCAGCCCGCAGACTGACCTCGCCGCTGCGGCTATCCCAGATCGGCACCGTGTCGCCGGGGAAATCAACGAACAGCTTCTCCCCGGCCTTGTGTGCCTGGCGCATCGTCACCTCGACCCGGCCGCGCCACTGCCGGTACAAACTGGCGAACTGGGAATACCCGTACCCGTCCGGGTGCGCCTCCCGGTACTCCAGCCACAGCAGCTGCAGCGTCACGCCCTTGCGCCGCAACTCCTTATGCACCCGGTCCCACTCCGGCACCGGCCGCGTCACCACCGACGGAGCCGCCGGCGGGTACAACAGCACCTCCAGCCCGGCGTCATCCAGATCATCGGGCAGCGGCCACTTCACGCCCGCGGACGCCGCCCGGCACACATAGTCACTGACAGTGGTCAACGGCACCCCGGACGCGGCACTGACCTGACGGCGGCTCAGCTCCTCACCCAAGGCCAGCCGGAGAACCTCACGAATCTTGCGCATATCGATACGGGGACGCGGCACCGGCGCCAACTCCTCGGACTCGGGACAAATGTCCGAGGCAGCGTTCCAACGCCCCCCAGCCCCGCCGCGCTACGACACGCCGACTCCCGCCAGGTGATCGGAAACCCCGGAATCAGCGATCGGATTCGACCGGAACAGGTGATCGGATTCGATCGGAATCCTCACCGCGCGATCAGCCGGACTTCCGGCCAGCTGCGCAGGATCTGGCGGACCGCTTCCCGGTCGACCGGATAGTTGTCCTTGCCGCCTAAAAAGGCGTTATACATCCGTGCCGGGTGCGGCCTGCTGGTGTCTATCTCAGAGGCGGTGAAACCTTGCGCCATCACGCCGTCCTGTCAGTGGCTGACCGTTGCTGCCTTCACCCTGGATCAGGGTTTGATATCGCGGGAAGACTACGGACACGGACACCGTTCATGCACCCAGCTCTAACCTCTGGCCTTGTGCAGTGAAGTAG
>JBOHCP010000609.1:0-3650 GCA_050698875.1 Streptosporangiaceae bacterium
GTGCTGTCGGGCCGCCGGCCGCCGGCGGCGCCCAGGGACGCGGCGACGGTCATGCTGCTCCGGTCGACGCCGGCCGGCCCGGAGGTGTACATGCTCCGCCGGCAGGCATCGATGGCGTTCGCGCCAGGCGCGTACGTATACCCGGGCGGCTCCGTCGATACCAGGGATGCCGACGAGGACGTGGCCTGGGCCGGACCTGACGCCGCCGAGTGGGGACGGATCTTCGCCGCGCCACCGTCGCTGGCCAGGGCGCTCGTGTGCGCGGCCGTCCGGGAGACCTTCGAGGAGTCCGGGGTGCTGCTGGCCGGAGAGTCGGCGGACTCGGTCGTCGCCGACACCACCAGCGCGGCCTTCGAGGGCGATCGCACTGCGCTGCTTGACCGCTCGGTCTCGCTCGCCGAGCTACTGGCCAGGCGCGGCCTCGTGCTGCGGTCCGACCTGCTGCGGCCGTGGGCGCGCTGGATCACGCCCGTGGTCGAACCGCGGCGGTTCGACACCCGTTTCTTCGCCGCGGCGCTGCCGCTCGGGCAGCGCACCAGGGACGTCGGCGGCGAGGCGGCCGAGGTCACCTGGGTCCGGCCGGCCGATGCGCTGGCCGCCAGCCGCCGGGGAGAGATCAGGCTGTTCCCGCCGACGGCGGTGTCGCTGTCCGAACTGGCCGACTGCGGCGACCTGGACACCGTCCTGACCGGTCCGCGTCAGGTGGCGCCCATCATTCCCGAGGTGCACGAGCGCGAGGGAGCGGTATGGCTGACCGTGCCGGGCCTGACCGAGTACCCAGCCGTGCCGGACGGCGGGTCATGACCGCGGCCGCGGCTGGCGCGGCATGACGGCCGGGCAGGTCGCTGGCCCGATCGACGCCTGGAGTACCAGCCGGGCTCGATGCGTGCTGGCGCCCAACCCCGGCCTGATGACGCTGGACGGGACTAATACCTGGCTGATCGCCGAGCCGGGGTCGGCGCTGGTGATCGTCATCGATCCGGGCCCGGACGACGAGACGCACCTGCGGCGAGTCATCGCCGGGGTAGCCGACCGCGACCAGCGGGTCGCCGAGATCGTGCTGACCCACCGTCACCTCGACCACTCGGCGGCAGCGCCCAGGCTGGCCGAGCTGACCGGCGCGCCTGTCCGCGCCGTCGACCCGCAGTTCCGGCTCGGCAGCGAGGGCCTGGCAGCGGGCGACGTTCTGGCCGTGGGTGGCTGCGAGCTGCGCGTGATCGCCACCCCCGGCCACACCTCCGACTCGGTCAGCCTGTACCTCCCGGCCGACGGCGTGGTGCTCACCGGCGACACCGTCCTCGGCCGCGGGACCGCGGTCATCGCCGACGACGGCAGCCTGAGCGACTATCTCGAGTCGCTGCACCGGCTACGGCTGCTGGCGGACCAGACCGGTCTGAACACGCTGATGCCCGGCCACGGACCGCTGCTCGCCGATCCCGCCAGCGTCCTCGACTTCTACCTCGGCCACCGGGCCGAGCGGCTGGACGAGGTGCGGGCCGCGCTCGCCGCCGGGGACCGGACGCCGGCAAAGATCGTGCCGAGGGTCTACGCGGCCGTGGACCAGGCCCTCTGGCCGTTCGCCGCGTCGTCGGTCCGCGCCCAGCTGCGCTACCTGGCCGACCATGGTGAGCTGCCGCCCGGCGTGACCTGGTGATGCCTGGTCAGCACCCGCAGGCCGCGGCGCGGTTACCTGGCCCGCTTGCGGAGCCGGTCGACGTCGGTGATCAGGACCGACTTGGCCGCGAGCTGCAGCCAGCCGCGCGCCGCAAAGTCCGCGAGGGCCTTGTTCACCGTTTCGCGCGAGGCCCCGACGAGCTGGGCGAGCTCTTCCTGCGTCAGGTCATGATGGACCTGGATCCCGGCCGGCGTCGGCGACCCGAACCGCTCGGCCAGGTCGAGCAGGGCCTTGGACACTCGGCCGGGCACGTCGGTGAAGACCAGGTCGGCCTTGACCTCGTTGATCCGGCGCAGTCGCTGGGCGAGTGCCCGCAGGAGGTGCATCGCCACCTCCGGCCGCGTCGCGAGCCAGGTACGCAGGAAGTCGTGGGCCACCCCGGCGAGCTCGGCGCTCGTCACGGCGGTCGCGCTTGACGTCCGGGGGATCGGGTCGAACAGCGACAGCTCGCCGAACATCTCCCCTGGCCCGTGGACGCTGAGCAGGTTCTCCCGCCCGTCCGGCGCGGCCTTGGTCAGCTTGATCTTGCCGGCCAGGATGATGTAGAGCTTGTCGCCGGTGTCCCCTTCGGAGAACAGCCGCTCGCTACGGTCCAGGTGCACGTTGATGATGCCGGCCCGCAGCGCGCTGGCGTCCTCTTCGCTGAGCGCCTCGAACAGGGGCGCCTCCCTGAGCACGTCGTCAACATGCGTCATCACACCTCCACGGCGGGACTGCCTGGCACGAGTCGAGAGTCGCCCGATACCGGCACCGGCAGGGTTAGCTGGCTACCAGTGTGCTGCCCGTCCCGGCGGCTCGTCACGCTGGGTGGCTATCCGGGTGGTGCTCAGTGCCTGCCAGCCGCTGCTGGCAGGCCACGATCTCTCGCTCAGCCGCGGCGACGTCCGCCCAGGTTGCGGCCACGACCTCCTTGCCTGGTTCCAGCGCCTTGTACACCTCGAAGAAATGCTGGATCTCCAGCTGGTCGAATCCAGACACGTCGGTGATGTCGCGCAGGTGAGCCATCCGCGGGTCGGTGGCCGGAACGCACAGCACCTTGTCATCAACGCCCTTTTCGTCCCGCATCCGGAACATGCCGATCGCCCGGCAGCGGATCTGACATCCAGGGAACGTGGGCTCCTCGAGCAGCACGAGGGCGTCGAGCGGGTCGCCGTCGTCGGCGAGCGTGTTCTCGACGAACCCGTAGTCAGCCGGATAACGGGTCGAGGTAAAGAGCATCCGGTCGAGCCTGATCCGACCCGTCTCATGGTCCATCTCGTACTTGTTACGCTGCCCTTTGGGGATTTCGATGGTTACCTCGAACTCCACGTCGCGCCCCCAAGCGCTCAGCCGGCCGGCCTAATCTAATTGCCTGGCTGATGTCTACCCGGTAGCCGTCGGGCGGCCGTCACCGGGTTCCGCTGTGGGCCCGGGCGCCCACGTGCGTACGACACATGAGAAGGGAACGGAGTCGTTGCGTCATCGCAGCCGCCTGCTCCCCGCTGTGATTGGCGTGCTGTGTGCCGTCACGATCGCGGCCGGGCTTACCGTGGTCAGTCTGCTTCCTGGCAGGCTGGCACTGTGGCGCCCGCCTGCCGTGGCCACGCGCCGGCTAGCAGGGGCGGCGCCGGTGCTTGGCACGGCGACGGGGGCGGTCGGCGATGCTGGCGGCGCCACCGCGGCGGGAGTGAGCCGGGCGCTCGCGCCGGTCGTGAGCTCGGCGGCGCTCGGCCAGTCGCTCGGAGTGCTGGTCACCAATCTCGCCACTGGTCAGGTGCTGTACGCCAGCAATGCCAGCGCCGGTTTCACGCCCGCTTCCACCAACAAGCTCGCGACGGCGGTCGCCGCGCTCAAGGTTCTCGGGCCGGCCGCCAGGCTGACCACCAGGGTCGTCACCGGGGCGGGCAGCGGCGCGGTCGTCCTGGTCGGCGGCGGCGACCCCACCCTCGCCGCCGGCCGCCCGCCGGCGGCCGACTATCCCCAGCCGGCCACACTG
>JBOHCP010000610.1:0-3647 GCA_050698875.1 Streptosporangiaceae bacterium
GGCTGCCGACGCTCGACCTCGCGCGCTCGACAACGTCGGCGATGCTGGCCTCGGCGAAGCCCTGCCGGGTGAACACCTCTCGCGCGGCGTCGAGCAGTGCCCGCTGGGTCTGCGCCGTACGCCCCCATTGCCACGAACCGACAACCGGCTTGCGTGCCTGCGCCTCCGTCATCGTGCCGTTCACCATCCCGCTGGGCTCTCGCCACTGTGCAGCATCGTTGCCAGCACGCGCAAGCTGGGATCCCGCCGCAGCCAGCGCCGACAACCGAGGACGAAGGACGCGAATTGATCGAGCGCCCGGCTCGACTCAGGCGGGAAATCAAACAAGATGCACGAGTGCACGCTGTCCTCGGCCGGCTCGAAGGTAACCGGAACGCCGGCCGCGGCTGCGCTATCGGCTAGCCGCTGCGCGCTGCTGGACAGCGCTTCGGCCGCATGAATCAGCAGCGGTGGCGGGCCGTGCAGGTCGGCGCCGAGCGGTGACGCCAGCGGCAGAGTCGGCTCAGTGTCGTGGATGTAGGAGCGCCGCGAGCTGAATCAGGAAGATCCGGTTGAGCCACGGATCGTCGTCCGCGCGGGGGTTCAGCTGTTCCTCGGACACCGTCAGGTCGCAAAACGGCGAGACCACATGGATGCCCGCGGGAGGGCGGGGCCGGTCCGGGTCGTCGCGGAGCGCCAGCCCCAGGGCGATCGCGAGGCCGCCGCCGGCACTCGCCGCTAACGAACAGCGGCGCTTCCGGTAAGTCCGGGCCAGCCAGCGATAGGAGCTGCCCGACCCGGCCGGAGCCCCTCCTGGGCCTTGGCCCTAGTCACGGGCTCCGGGGATGCGCCAGCACATCGTCCAGCGCCGCGGGATAGGGATGCTCGGGCGCGAGACAGTAGTTGGGGATGAGCGACCAGCCGCCCGCCGCTGCCGCGAGCCTAGCGGTGCCGCCAGCTTGGCCGATCCCAGCACGTAGCCGCCGCCGTGCAGGTGCAGGACGACCGGCGCACGCGGGTCGCCCGGCTGGCCACCCGCGTTGCTCCGCGACGACCATGCGCGCTGACGTCTGCCGCCAGTAGGCGTCGCCGCCGATGTAGGTCAGCGCCCTCATCGCGTTGGCCTGCAAGCCGAGCCCGGCGCCAATCGCGGTGAAGGCCGGGCTCGCTCCAGGACCAACGGGTCGATGCCGAACTTCCGGAGGGCAAGAGCGGCGGCGAGACCGCTGGTACCGCCGCCCGCGATGATGACGCGCATCGCCGCTGCGCCTCAGCGCCGCCACAATCGCGCGGTGGCGATGCGCGCGCCCGCGGCGAGCGCCGCGAACTTGGCCCAGCCCACCTTGGGGTCGATCTCGCGGCTTCCGGCCTGTGAGGCGAACCCGCAGTCGTTGCCGATCATCACGTTCTCGCGCCCGACGAGCTCGGCGTAGCGCACGGTCAGCTCGGCGATCAGATCCGGGTGCTCCACCCAGTTGCCCCCGTTGCTGAGCATGCCGGGGATGATGGTCTTGTTGTCCGGCAGCGCAACGTCCTCGAACGCGTGATAGTCGTGCATGTGCCGGGGGTTCATTACCTCGAACGACACCGCCTGCGCGTTGATCTTGAGCATCGGCTCGATGAAGTCCCGCAGCTGGAGATCGTGGATGTGCGGTCCCTGGTTGATGCCATGGCAGGTGTGATAGCGAACCTTCTCGGCGGGGATGTCCCGGAGGGTGTAGTTGATGAGGTCGACCATCGCGCCGACATGTCGGGCGCGGTCGGCCGGCTCGGCGCCGGCGTGCCCCCAGAGCCCGGACGCGGCCGGATCATCGAGCTGGATGAGGAATCCGGCGTCGATGATCGCCTGATACTCCTCGTGCACGGCATCAGCGAGCGCGGTGAGAAAGTCGTCGCGCGAGGGGTAATACTCGTTCCGCTGCTCGGCCAGGCCGGTCGGCATGGCGGCGGACATGAACACCTCCGTGTACCGCTGACCCGCCAGAGCGGCTTTGAGATTCGCGATGTCGGTCGCCACCGCCTCCTGCCCGATATAGCTGACCGGGCCCGTGCATACCAGCCGTCTTGGCTGGCTCAGCATGGCGCCGAACATGGCCGCCAGGAAGTAGCGCTGGTAGTACTCGGGGAACTCGCTGACCTCAGGCCACTGGCTACCCGGCGGCTCAGTGTCATCGTCGGGCAGCGCCTCGAATCCGCCGATCCGCTCCGTCAGGTACGTGGCGAACCCGCTCTTGCGCTGCTCGCCGTCGTTGATGACGTCGAGGCCGGCCTCGACCTGTTGGCGCACGCACTCCGCAACGGCCGTGGTCACGCGTCTCTCAAACGCCTCCCGGTCGTAAGGACGGCCATTCTCCTTGGCGCGCATCAGCTCGATGAGGTCGTCCGGCCGGGCGATGCTGCCGGTGTGCGTCGTCAGGATGCGCTCCGTGCTGGTCTTCATCAGCAAGCCCTTCTGACCGGTCGCTCTAATGAAATCCGACTGAGGGCGGCAGCCGTCAAGATCGAAGCCCGAGCCCATAAGAACGGAACGGGGTCGTTTGGCTATCGGTCATAGCCATGCCGCGGCCGCCGCGCGCCGCTGCCTTCCTAGACGTACTGGAGGGGCCAGACGTGGCCGGCGCCGCGGATGCCGCTGATCACGACAGGCGATTGTCCGGGTTCGGCGCTCGATAGCGCCAGCGATTCCCCCGCGCCTTCTCGTGCGGTCCGGCACCGCGGGCATGATCTGCCTATGACCGGAAAGTGGCAGGCCTCGTGATCGATACCCCTGACCCGCGCGGGCTCGCGACGTTCTACCAGGGGATCCTCGGCTTCGTCCGAGTGCAGGACGACGACCACTGGGTCGTGATCGGTGACGCGGCCGACCGGCCGGGCCTGGCCGTCCAGCTGGCGCCCGATCTTCGGCCGCCCGGCTAGCCGGGCGGCGATCCGCCGCAGCAGATGCATCTCGACATCGCCGTGGACGACATCGAGCAGGCCGAGGAGAAGGCCCTCTCGCTTGGCGCACGGCGGCTGCCTGGTGGCGGTGCGACTTTCCGTGTCTACAGCCACCCGTCAGGGCACCCGTTCTGTCCGTGCTTTTAGCGTTGACCTTCACCTTCCTTGGTGCGCAACCTCGGCTTCAACGCTCGAGAACCACTACGTCAGCGCCCTGCGGGAACGCTCGGCCTCGGTAACGGCCCAATTCTGGTCAGCCTGCGGGTCAGCGCCGCACAGTCCGCATGACTTCCATGATCGTGATAACAGCCGGCTCACGGCCGGGCCGGCGAGAGTGCGATGGTACGGTCAGTGGGACTCGGGCGGATAATCGGCCGCCGCGAGGCCCTCATGGTCCAGCGGCTCCTCGACTGCCGGGTCCAGGTCGTCCGCGAGGTCATCGACGTCGACGTCGTCGAGCGCCTCGAACCGCTCGCCCGCGTCGGTCTCGTCATGGACGTCGGCCGACGCAGCCCGGCCAAACCAGTCCCGCGCCTCCTCCGCGCGGCCAGTCGCCAGCAGCGCGTCCGCATAGGCATAGTAGAGCCGCGAGTGCTCCGGCCGGATCCGTCCGCCGCGCAACTCGGGGCACTGCAGGGCGACCACGGCTGCGTCGAGCAGACCCTGATCGCGCCGGATGCCGGACTCGACGATGCGAAGTTCGAGTTGCGTCTGCTGGTCGGCCGTCCTGG
>JBOHCP010000611.1:0-3645 GCA_050698875.1 Streptosporangiaceae bacterium
GCCCGCGGCGGCACTGAGGCGGACGACGCGGCGCTCTCGGCCGCGCTACTGGGCTCGGCCAAGAACGCCGAGGAGCACCGGTACTCGGTGGAGTCGGTGCGGCAACTGCTCACGCCACTGTGCTCCGAGCTGACCGTGGACGAGGCGCCGCATCTGCTGCAGATGGCCGATTACCAGCACCTGGCGACCTCGGTCAGCGGCGTGCTGGCACGCGACGCCTCGGCCCTCTCCCTCGCCGGGTCGCTGCACCCGACGGCGGCGATCTGCGGCACGCCGACCGAGACGGCGCTGGAGCTGATCAGGGAGCTCGAGGGGATGGACCGCGGCCGCTACTCAGGCCCGGTCGGCTGGGTCGACCAGAGCGGCAACGGCGAGTGGGGAATCGCTCTGCGATGCGGCGAGATCGACGGCAGGACGGCCCGGCTGTTCGCGGGCAACGGAATCGTGGCCGGCTCGCAACCCGAGGAGGAGCTCGCCGAGACCGAGACCAAGTTCCGGCCCATGCGGACGGCACTGGAAGGCTGAGGCCTGCGGCCGCGCTCGTGCCGGGAACGAGGGTCACCAGGGCAGTGCGCCGTACGCCTCCTCGCCGCTCCCGGTCCGCAGATACCCTCGGTCGGCTTACGCATTTCGGTGGCCGTCACGGCGACGGTCCGTGGTCAGGGTCGGCCGGCTGCTCATCCTTGACGTCCTGTCATGATCAGTTACATTCGAAGTGCGCATGGTGAGATGTCCGTACACGTCGTCCGTGGCCAGCCGCGGCTACGAGCACCTCGAGCACGGTAGTTCTCGCTGGGGAGTCCGGGATCAGGGCATGTATCTGCGGCTGTTGCTGTCACTGCCTATCAGCGCGTTACTGGTGGCGGCGTGGTCGGCCACGAGTTTCGCGAGCATAGGTGTCGGCGTCCAGGCGGGACCGGTGCGGCTGACCGGCGCGGCGCATCCTGGCGGCCGGTACGCGCTGCCACCCGTCTTCGTGGTGAACACAGGCACGCAGCCCGAGTCGGTCGCCATCGCCATCGAGCGCATTTCTCCTGGATCCGGACGGACGGTGCCGCCCGCGTGGGTATCGGCCTCGTCGGCTCCGGTCCGGCTGGCGCACGACCAGTCGGCCCGCATCCCGCTAGCGCTGACGGTGCCGACGGGCGCCGCGCCCGGCCGCTATTTCAGCGATGTGGTGGCGAAGGGCACGGCGCCGCTCTCGGCGGGCGGCGCGAACCTTGGCGTCGCCGCGGCGACCGACCTGGAATTCACGGTGGCCCCCGGCGCGGTGGCGGGCGGGTGGCTGAGCGTGCCCGGCTGGCTGCTGCCGTATGCGGTGGCGGTCATCGTGATCGCCGCTGCGGCCGTGGTTCTCCGCCGCACCGGCGTCAGGATCCGGATCGAGCGCGGCCCGGTTCGCGCGGAGAGCAGCGGGAGGCGTGACGATGCCGGGTAGCCTGCGCTTCGTGCCCGCGCTACTGCTGCTGGCCGGCGTGACCGCCTGCGGCAGCGTGGTCGCGCCGCAGCAGGCGGCCGGCAAGTCCGGGCGCATCACGGTGTCCCTTCAAACGGTCCCTACTGTCCGCTCGGTGACCATCTCCCCCAGCCATGCGACCTTCGTGGACTGCAAGGGCGGCGACGGAGGAGTGAACACGAGGTCGGAGGGCAACAAGCTCGGCTTCCCGAACGGCACGTGCCTGGTGAAGTCGATGATTGTGATCACCAACAGCGGCATAGCTTCCGACATCGACATCAGCGGCTCCGACGCGGCGCCAGCCGACGGCCTGACCGGCTGGAGCCTGTGCAACACCGGAGCCAACGCGGCAGCGGCCTGCACGGGCCGTAGCCACAAGCCGGGCCCCGATCAGTATGAGGTAGTCAACGTCGGTACCTTCGGAACTCAGCGCGGCGGGATCACCGGCACGCCGCGCTGTGATCGCGTCCTCGGCCCCGAGGGGAGCTGCTGGGCGACCCAGGGCCTGGTGGTGACCGAGGGCCTCAGGCTGGTCGGACCGCAATGGAGCAGTGACACGTCGACGAACTGGACGGTGACGATCACGTGGACACCGGTGCCTGGCCGGGAACACTGACAGACGGGTGATGGCCGCGATGCGCTGGCTCAATGAGCCGAAGCAGTGGTCGGCGGTCGCAGATCTGCCGCCGGGCCGGCCAGCCCTGGCCGGGGCGATGTGCGCGGCGCCCGCTGGTAGCGGCCTCACGGTATCGTGCCGCGATCTGGCGATCGTGCCGGTTGCCGCAGCGGGCTAGGGCCGCCAGCGCGCACGAGAGCGCCCCGTCTCGGGGACGGGGCGCTCTCGGATCTTGGTGGGGACGGGCTGTCAGAAGCCCGGGTTGGCGGTGGTGATGTCGTAGTTCTGGCCCCAGTACCACTGCGTGGCGTTGGCGCCGGGCACCATGTGCGCGACACCGGTCGGGTCCGCGATCCACCACCGCACGTGCGACTGCATCCACGACGGCAGTTGCCCGACGGCGGCCTGAACTGCCGGCCAGTCCGAGCGCATGGTGTAGACGATGGCCACCTGGTTGGGGGTGCTGCCCAGCTTCTGTGCAACCCAGGTGCCAGCCTGCTGCGGCGTAGCGTCGCCCGGCTCGACGTCGAGCGCGTTGGCCCGCGGGTCCGAGCCGTTGGTGTCGATCCACAGCGTGTTGGCGTGCCCGGCGACCTGCGAGGCCGAGGTCGCGTAGCTACCGTCGGCGTACACGGCGGCCTGCTGGCCGGCCGGGATGGACGACGGCGTCACCGAGTCGTAGATCTGGTACGGCTGGGCGGCCGCCTGCGTCACCGGCTGCGCCGCTGGCGCGGACTGCTGAGCTGCCACGGGGGCCGCGGCAAGGGTCGCAGCGTGCGCGGCTGGCGCAGCGTGCGCGGCCGGCGCAGCGGGGGTGATGTGCACCGGGCTCGCGGCTGCGTGGTGCGAGGTGACCAGGGCAGCGTGTACGGGGGCTGAGTGGTAGGTCACGGGGACGGCACCGGAGGTCAGTATGACGCTGGCGCTGCCGGCTCCGGCCAGCGCGGCGGCAGCACCCAGTCCAACAGCCAGGGTCTTGCCACGACCGCGCAGGGCGTCGGTAAGTCGGGCAGTGCGAAGCATGAAACGTCCTTCCTGTCGCCTTCACTGTCAGCCGGGCTCGGGGCCCGGCCGGCGGTCACGGTGAGTAACCGCAAGTTCAGACGGGGCGGACGTCGCGCCGGTTTCGCAATGAGACGCACGTCACTACTGCTGGGTAACTTTGCACCCGACCTGTGCCGACATTCCGGGCGGGCCCAGGCCAGCAGCAGCGTGGCGCGCCACGTCCGTGCCGGAGACATTCACCGCGTACCGGGCATCTCGTCACCGGAGGTCGTCAGCAGCGCGCCCGCGGACGTCGATCAAGGCCAGGAAGGACGACGCCGAATCGTCCTCCGCCGCTTCGCCGCGGCGAGGGAGTGATGAGTAGCCGCGAATGCCTCAGGGACGATCGTGGTGAATCGCGGACTGCACGCTGGCGCCCGTCAGCGCCGCAGCGGCGATCGAGCGGCGATCACCGCTGTTCGAGCGTGCGCTTCACCGCTTCCGGATCGGCGCAGCCGACGATCCAGGCGTCGTGGTGACTCCCCTCGAAGGTGACGAGGATGCCGCGGGGCGTGTCCCGGTGCACGGC
>JBOHCP010000612.1:0-3644 GCA_050698875.1 Streptosporangiaceae bacterium
ATGCGCCCGCACGCAGGTGACATAACCGGTCCATATGCGCGTGAAACGCGCGGTCAGGATCGGCCGGGCCAGCCGCGCGGAATCGGCAGGGAGCGGGCGCGTCGATCGTTTGGCGTAAGGCTACTCCTAACGCTACGTCACCCTGGGCATAGTGGTAGAAGCGCCTGGATGGTCCGCTGGCAGACAGCAGCGGCGGTCGTGTGGGTACAACCGCGGTGTGCCCGTGGTGGTGCCCTATCAGCCGGGCGAGTTTTACCTGCGGGAACTGCCGCCGCTGCGGACCGTGCTGCGCGGGGTCCGCGGACTGGGCCTGCTGGTGGTCGACGGGTATGTCGATCTCGACCCCAGCGGTCGCCCGGGCCTGGGCGCACAGGCGCATGCCGAATCTGGTGTCCCGGTGGTCGGCGTGGCCAAGACGGCGTTCCGGACGGCCCCGCATGCTGTGGCCGTCCTGCGGGGTGGCTCAGCGCGGCCGTTGTTCGTCACCGCCGCCGGAATGCCTGTGAACAACGCAGGATCGCCTTGTGGTAGCTGACGCTTTAGCGGCAACTTCCAAGACCTCGACCGCGTGCTGGTCACCGCGGGCAGTTCGGCAGCAGCGTCCGCTGCGGCCTGGCCAGCACGAAGATCGTGCAGGCGCCGCCGTGCTGCCGAAGTTCATTGCCAGCCCCCCCAGCGGGACGCCGGGCCCTTGCGTGCTGCCTGCCTGGCGTCATGCAATGGAGTTGTCCCGGCGCGGTGGGCAGCGCCGCGCCGGCGCGAGGTCGCTGAGAAGGGAGCTTTCGTCATGGGCAAGACCGTGGTCCTGGCCGGCGCGCTGGACACGAAGGGGGCTGAGTTCGATTACGTCAGGCAGGTTATCCAGCGGGCGGGGCTTGATGTGCTGACGGTGGATTTCGGTGTGCTGGGCGAGCCGGCATTCGTCCCGGATGTAGGCCGGGCCGAGGTCGCCCTGGCCGGCGGCGGCGATCTGGAACAGTGGCGTTCGGGGCAGCGCAAGGACGAGGCGATGGCAGGCATGGCGGCCGGGCTCGCCGTCGTTGTCCGGCGGCTGTACGACCAGGGGCGCCTGGACGGCATCTTCTCGATGGGCGGCAGCGGCGGAACCTCGATCGCGACGAGGGCGATGCGGACGCTGCCAGTGGGCGTGCCGAAGCTGGTGGCCTCGACTGTCGGCGGCGGCGATGTCAGCGCGTACGCGGGCACGAAAGACATCACGTTCATGCCCTCGATCGTGGACATCGCCGGGTTCAACCGGATCAGCCGCCGCATATACGCGAACGCCGCAGCCGCGATCGCCGGGATGGTCGCTGCCGAGCCGCCCATGGCGGCGGAAGCCCCGCTCATCGCCGCGTCAATGTTCGGCAACACCACGGTGGCGGTGGACCAGGCGCGGGCGCGGATGGAGCGGCAGGGCTACGAGGTCCTGGTGTTCCACGCCACCGGCACCGGCGGCCAGACGATGGAGGACCTGGTGCGGGACGGCTACTTCCAGGGTGTTCTGGACCTGACCACCACCGAGCTCGCCGACGAGGTGTGCGGTGGCGTGATGAACGCCGGGCCGGATCGCGGGCAGGCCGCGCCAGGCAGCGGCGTGCCGGTAGTGCTGGTCCCCGGCTGCGTGGACATGGCGAACTTCGGCGCCCCGGAAACTGTGCCTGCTCGCTATGCCGGCCGGCAGCTGTACGAGTGGAATCCCGATGTCACCCTGCTCCGCACGAACGTGGCGGAGAACGCGCGCATCGGAGAAATGCTCGCCATCGCGGCGAACGCCGCGACCGGCCCGGTCGCGATTCTCCTGCCACTGCGGGGTGTTTCGATGCTCGACAGCCCCGGCGGCCAGTTCTGGGATCCGGCCGCCGATCGCGCGTGTTTCGAAGCGATCCGCTCGCGCCTGAAGCCGTCGGTGCCGGTCGAGGAGGCCGACGCCAACATCAACGACCGGGCGTTCGCCGAACGAGCGGCTGACCTGCTGCTCAGCATGATCAAGGAAGTCCCGGGATTGAGGGAGTGATCGCAAGTGGCATTCACCCGCGAGGAAATCCTCGCCCGGTTGCACAAGCAGGTCCAGGCTGGCAGGCCTATTGTCGGGTGCGGCGCAGGCGCCGGTATCTCGGCCAAGTTCGCCGAAGCCGGCGGCGCGGACCTGATCATCATCTACAACTCCGGGCGTTACCGGATGGCCGGGCGCGGCTCGCTGGCCGGGCTGCTCGCCTACGGCGATGCCAACGCGATCGTGACCGAGATGGCCGCCGAGGTCTTGCCCGTGGTGCCGGGCACGCCCGTGCTCGCGGGAATCAACGGCACCGACCCGTTCCGCCTGATGCCGGTCTTCTTGCGGCAGCTCGCGGACACCGGCTTCTCCGGCGTGCAGAACTTCCCGACCGTCGGCCTCATCGACGGCGCGTTCCGGGCCAACCTGGAAGCCACCGGGATGGGCTATGACAAGGAGGTCGCAGCCATCCGGGCCGCGCGCGAGCTCGGCCTGTTCACCGCGCCATACGTGTTCGACGCCGGGCAGGCAGCCGCGATGGCCCGGGCCGGCGCGGACATGCTCGTCGCCCACGTCGGCCTGACCACCGCGGGCAGCATCGGCGCGGCGGTGGCGCTCAGCCTGGACCGGGCCGTGCAACGGGTCCTGACCATCGCCGGGGCCGGCCGCGAGGTGCGCGGCGACATCCTGGTGATCTGCCACGGCGGCCCGTTCGACGAGCCCGACGCGGTCGGCAAGGGCCTGGCCATGCTGCCCGGCATCGCCGGATTCTTCGGCGCGTCCAGCATCGAACGGCTCCCCGCCGAACGGGCGATCCGCGCGCAGGTGGAAAGCTTCAAGGGCCTGAAGCTCGCCGGATAGCCGCGCAGGCGCGTGCCCCCGGGAAGACGGCCGTCGTACACCCCGGCTGCCGCTAGCAGCCGCGAGCGGAGTCAGCGCCGGTAACCTGGCTGCGGACTCCCTGCAGCCTTGTTCTCGGACATCACGCGGTCAGGCTCGCGCAGATCACCCAAATCCGTGCGGGCCTCCTCCGCGTGGTGCGCACCCGGCGCGTGCGGGCGATCGAGGAGCGGTATTACGGCCGGGTCGCCCGTACGTTCTACATAGGCGCGCTTAACCGGCCTGACGACACGCAGGTCGTGGCCGCCATCAACGGGATCGCGGAGGCGGCGGCCGAGTCAGCTCCGGCCCACGCCGCCGATGAGCTGCGGTGCCTGCTCGTGCACGTCCGTATCCCGATCGAGGAGGTGCGGACCTTCTGGACGGAGGTCCAGGAGGTTGCTCGCCGGTTCGCCCAGATTCCCCGGGCAGGCGATCAGGTCTACGGCTTCGTCGCCGGCCTCTATCTCACCGACGCCCCCACCCTCCCCGGCACCGAGCACGACCTGGCCGGCTGACGCCGCCGCCCGCAATCGCACTACGCCAGCCGGGCCAGGTCTCAGGACGCTGTTGGGGGATTAGTGCGGCCCCGCAGAAGTCCTTGAGGGGTTCCGTGACGCTACTGCGTGTGGTCGGCGGTGTCGGCGAGGTAGAGGGTGCAGGCGGTGTCGAGGGCCTGATCGGGGTGGCCGGTGAAACTGCCGTCCAGCAGGACGGCGTCGGCGTAGCTGTCGCTGCTGGCCTGCCAGATCGCGAACGCCCAGTCGTCGGG
>JBOHCP010000613.1:0-3634 GCA_050698875.1 Streptosporangiaceae bacterium
CAGCGCGTTGGCAGGACGACCACTCCACGCAGGAGGGCGCGAACGCAGGTGAGCAACGTGCGAAAGATCACCGTGCACGCATTTCTTGCCGGACCGCCGTGCCAATGCATTACTCCGGTGATAGGCACGCTGACCGGCCGTTCGTGCTCACCTGGGCCGCGGCCTACGAGAAACGCATGGGCTCGACCGAGCCATGGCTCCTTGATGTGATCGGACCGGCAGCGGCCGGACGTGGCCACTACGAGCCTGAAGAGTTCGTCGCCGTAGCCCGTTGGAAGACACCTCGATCTCGCCAGCGCATAGCCGCCAACTCCGATAGCGACATCCGCCAAATCACGGCCATGGCCTTCTCGGCGGCCGAGGAATTGCAGCACCGCGTCCTCACCATCCTGGAGGGGGTCCGCGTACCGACCGCCACCGCGCTGCTCGCAGTAGCCTTCCCGGACCGGCACACAATCGTCGACTTTCGCAGCACCGAATCGCTCAGTCGCCTGGGCGAGTGGGACGGTCAGGGCGGCTACCTCGCCTATCTCGACGTCTGCCGGAGCCTTGCCGTACGCCTGGAGGTGAATCTCCGCACGCTGGACCGGGCTTTGTGGCAGTGGAGCAAGCACGGCTACCCGGCAACGTGAGCCCGGGCCTGTCGCGGCCTAATCCTCCGCCGTAATGCGCCGGCGGGGATCCTACCGGGCGTGGAACGCCGACAGGAACTGTCTCACCACCGCGACAGCTTCCTGGCGCAACCGCGCCACGTCATCCGCGTCGCCGTCGTCGAGGAATGCGGCGTAAGCGTGAGGACCGTCGTGAGCGGCTGACTCGAACCGGGCAGCCAGCAGTTGCAGCGCCTCGTGTACGGCCGGATCCGCGCTGATGGCACTCTGGGCGGCTCGGAGCCCCGCCTCTGCTGGACCGTTCCCGAAGTTCAGCAAGCAGTACACAAGGTCGTAGGGATCCTTGTTCTCGTGCCGGTCCTGGAACGCGAGGATCTTCAGGACTGTGTAGGAAAGGATGCCCGCGACCCGCACCGTGACCTGCGATCTGCCGCCATCATCGAGCCGCTCGGCCGCGATAATGTGTTCCGCGTAGTCGCGAGTCACCAGCTGCGCGCCGCGAACGTTGAACGCTCCCAGCCCCGATCCGGTGCCCTCCTTCGGCTTGTAGATCCTTCCCGGTTCCACCTTGTCGGTCTCGCAGAGAAACTCAACCGTCACCGTGACTCCGTCGACGCTTCTGTTCCAGCGGAACGACGTCTCGTCATGGAAGCGGGCTTTCCTCAGATTGTTCTCCAGCGTCCGGTACGCCTCTGGGCTCTCGTCTCCTACCGCAAGCCCTATGACGAGATCGACATCTGTCGTGCCGACGTGCGGGCGGGAGCCTTCCGGCAGGCTGCCGACGATGTAGCGGGGCGCCAGGCCGCCGGCAAGGTAGACACGCTGGCTCCACGGGCCTATATCGCCCAGGAGCGTAACGAGGGCGCGCTCACACCGCGCGGTAGTGGCCTGGTCGTAGTCGCTGTGATGTGTCTTGCTCAAAACCCGATGATCTCCTTGCGGAGCCGGTCTGCTTGCTCCCGGCCCCTTCGCGGAGCCTGACGCAGGTCGTAGAAGAGCCGAAACCGGTTCGCCGTCCATACGCCGCTCACATTTTCTCGGAAGACGAGAGGTTCGTCGCCGACTGCCTGGCGTAGCAAGATGTTGTGGCCTTCGGTAACGACGTCAGCTCCGGCGGCAGCGGCCGCCTGGTCGAGCGCGGTCGTCTCGGTGACCCAGATGTCCGTGACGGAAATAGCCGTGATGAAGGGTGCGAGCCTCGCCGCGCCGGCGGGCCCCGTTACGGCATGCTCGATGCCCGCGGCATCCAGGGCCCGGCTGAACGTCGGCGCTTGTGTCCTGGCGTCACGAGCCAGGCGGAACACGCGCAGCTGCCTGGTCTTGCGGTCGCGCATCTCTTCCGCCCAAAGATCCAGCAGCGCGCCCGGATTGATGAGACGGCGGGTCCGCCTCGGGCCCGCCCCCTCGACCTCCAGCAGGCTCTCGCGTTCGAGGCGGCCCAAGACCCTGTGCGCCAGCGAAGGCGAGATCGATGCCTGCTCCGACAGGTCGCGGACCTGCCATTTCCGTTCCGGCTCGCGAAGGAGCGCCTGCGCGGCGACGCCTGCCCGGCCGGTCAGCCTCGTCGGCGGCCGTCCCGTGCCGTCATCGGCTGCGCCGGCCGCTCGCCGGCCCTCGGTCCAGAGGAAGAGCCCGGGGAGCTCTACACGCATGTTCCCGAGGCCGTCGATGACGGCTACCCCTGCGTCTTCGAGTAGCAGGCGAGCTTCCGCAGTCGTGGAGCGGGCAACGAGGAGAAGGTGAGTCCTTCCGAGCAGGTGACGGGCGTACTCAGCGAGCTGCCGGGCTGCGGCGGCGTTCGTCACCCTCTGGGCCTTCACCTCAACCACATGGGTGACGTCGCCCGCTCGGATGACGATGTCTGAGCGGCGATTCCCGGGCAGGCTCGCCTCGACCGCGACGCCCGGAACGTCGCGGAGGATCCGGATCGCCTCACGCTCGAGGGGGCCGCTAATATTCACAGCCGGAGTCTTATTCACAACGACAGTAAATATAGCACTCGCTGTAAATCACGGCGACCGGCAAGACGCTTGAACAGTGCCAGTGGTGCGGGCCGTCATCGCCGAGAGCTCCGTCCGGCTGCTCCATATCGCCACGCTTGGATACCAGATCATCTACTCGGGACTGAGTGCATCGCGACTGGCCAGCAGCCAGCATGCAGGCCAGGTGGTGACCCTCGCTGGCGCCTGGCGGCGCTACTCTGGGCACCATCGCAACTGCGGTCTTTCTCTGGATGAGTCCGCAAGCCCAGCGACCGACGCCCTCCCGCGATGGTCATCCCTCGCGAGAACCCACGTAGCCTGAGGGACGGGAGGCGCCCGTGCAGTTGTCTCCGAGCCAGCGCACCTGGTCGATGCGGACGTCGGCTCGGGTGTGCGGGGGCGTAGATCATCTGCCCGCACCCGATGTAGATGCCGACGTGCTCGATCCTGGCCGGGCCGGTGCCGCAGAAGACGAGGTCGCCGGGCAGCAGGGGCGTGCCCGCGGGGAGGTGCGGGGTGGTGTCGTACTGGTCCTGGGCGAGGCAGGGGATGGCGGTCCCGGCGGCGGCGTAGGCGGCCTGGGTGAGGCCGGAGCAGTCGAAGGCTATGCCGGGGTCCTCGGCGTCCCACTGGCAGGGGATGCCGAGCTGGCCCTCGGCATAGTTCACTGCGGTCTGCGCGGCGGCGCCTGGCGCGCCGGCGCCGTCGGGCCGGCGGCGGCGGTGTAGCTGGCGGAGATGGCGTCGGCGGGGTTCCACGGGGTCGGCGGTGTGGCGCCGCCGGGCGGGACGGGCTGGTCGTAGGCGGCGAATGTGGCGGACAGGAACTGCATCGGCCCGACCGCCCCGGCTGTGGACACCCGGTCGGGGTCCTGGCCGTCGTCGGATTTCGACTTTGCCGATGGCGGCGAGGACGGTCCAGGGCAGGCCGGGGCAGGTGCTGGCCGCGTTGATGTACAGCTGGAGGTGGCCGGCTGGGATGCCGCCGAGTGCCGCTGCGCTGGCCCCGCGGCCGGCAGTCCGGCGAGACGCAGCCGCGGCC
>JBOHCP010000614.1:0-3618 GCA_050698875.1 Streptosporangiaceae bacterium
GTCCTCAACGAGGCAATCCGCCTGCAAGCAGCGCCAAGCCGCGAGCTCGTCATAGCCCGGTCCGTACCTGCCTTCGGCGGAAGACGATCACTACAATGACCGCTATCTTCGCCGGAAGGCGGCACTTGCCAGCGAGTGCCGCCCAGTCGCCTCGGGCGGCATCCTTATAGCCAGCGGAGATCTCCGATCAGCGCGCCCTCCGCCAGCACTAGCTTGACGAGGTTCGACGCAGTCGGCGCCGCCTTGTATCGCGCCAGATTGCTCTTGCAGCGCTCACCGTCGGGCGAGCAGAGACAAGCCATGCCAGATCAGCAGGCAGATCCCGGCCAGGGCAGCAAGATCCTTCTTGCTCATTTGGTCTCACCTTCTTCCACGCGAGCAAATCGCTCACCTGAGGTTACCGAGGCTCAGCCGGGTGATCCGGCCCGCGCAAACGGGGGATGTATCCTTCGATCTATGCCGCGATCCAAGGAACCGGGCGCAGCCATCAAGCGGCTCGTGGAAGAGCTGGCCGGCCGGAACGTGACTGTCAGCTACCGCGCGGTCGAAGGCTGGGCGGCCATAGGTCTCGCTCCCGCACCTGCGCGGCGCTCGCTGGGCCGGGGCCGGGGCACGTTCAGCGAGTACCCGCCCGGCGCTGCCGATCAGTACGCTGCAGTAGCGTCGGTGATGCGCCGCGGCCGTCCATGGCAGGTCAGTGTCCTAAAGCTTCTCGCGCGCGGGCACATGCCCGCTGACGAGACCCTGGTGCGGCGGGCGTTTCATGACCTACTGGCAGTACCTGAGCAGCTACCCGGCCAGGACGCTCTCGGCTACGCCGAGCAGGTCGCAGCAGGCGCAGCGAACACCCTTGCGGGCCGGCCGTTCCTGCGCGCTTTCGAGCGCAACCTCCGGCGTTCCGCGCAGATCCTCGAACCCGGCACGCAGATAGGTGCAGTCGCCGTCGGCGTCGTGGCCACCCTGACCCTCGCTCGGATCGGCGAGCCACAGTGGAGCCAGGAAGCCCTCATCGAGATGATCGCTGCCCACGGAATTCCCGTCGGCGAGATGACGGATGACCGGCGCGCCGACCTTGCGCGTTTCGCTGAGGCTTTCTTCATTCAGGTCACCGCGTCCGCTGCCCTCGCCCAGATCGCCGCCGAGAGTCCGCTGCGCCGTATTCAAACGGCGATTCCTCAGGCACGCGTCGTCGTGGCGGAAGCCCTAGCAGGCTTCGGCCGGGATTTCCCCCAGCCAGGGGAGGACATTGCCGAGGTCCTCACCGCTGCCGCGGCCCTGATCCTGATCCGGATCGAAGACCTAGGCGGCGACGAGGCGATGGCTGGACTCGCCGCACAAGCGCTGGCGCCAGACCACACCGCGGCCTGACTGTGTCGCTCCGACGACTCGACGGTGGCGCGCCTCGGCGTGTGACGCGCTGACGGTGCAGACCACCGCTGCCAGCCCGTCAGGTGCTGGCTCCAGGGTCGGCATCGAGAGCGCAGGCAAGTACTTTGCGAGCGGCTTGCTCGGCCCCGGCGCCCTGGCAGATCATCGTCACCGTGGCGAAGGGTTCCGGGCGCGAGCATGTGGTCAGGAGGCGGCCGTCATCGAGGAGCGGGTGCTCGGTGACGTCACGCAGTGCGCCGAGCGGCAGCGCATTCTTGCCCACGGGTTGTCATCAGGTGCAGGCCCTCGCTGAGGGTTTCCCGCTCGTCGGGTTCGCAGTCGCCGACGAGGTAACCGGACAGCTGCGGTGTGACGGCGTTGGGCTCTCTGTTGTATATGGTGCCGTCGCGGACCATGGCGACATCATCGGGGCCGTATCCCGCTCTCGTGAACGGCAATCGCTCCTCACAGCGGAGTCGCTGCTTGCGCCAGGCAAAGCGTGAGCGGTTCGTCGGGCGCAGTGCGCAGGGCCAAGCCGCCATGCGTTTGAGCGTGTATACGTATTGGCGTATGATCGGGTGGCGTGGACTGGGAGGTCGAGGCTACGGATGAGTTCTTCGCCTGGGCAAACGCGTTAGAGGAGTCCTACCCGGGGGCGCGGGCGATGTTGGACGCGGTGATCGATGTCCTGGCGGAGAAGGGGCCCTTGATGCGACGGCCCTACGTCGGGGAGATCGTGAGCTCCCGCCATCACAACATGAAGGAGTTGCTGGTACCAGCAGATGACATGGAACTGAGAGTGCTGTTCTGCTTCGATCCGCGCCGTACGGCGATCTTGCTGATGGGCGGTGACAAGAGCGAGAACTCGGCGTGGAATGCCTGGTACCGCGTGGCCGTTCCCCAGGCCGATGACTTGTATGACGTCTATCTTGGCGAGCTTCGCGAGGAGGGGTTGCTGCCGTGACCGGACATCGTTCCTGGACCGCTGAGCGCAGGGCGCGGCTGGCAGATCCGGAGGTTGTCCGGCAGGCCGCGGAAGCGCACGCGGAGCTTGACCGCCGGGAGGATGACTACCGGCGCACACTTGCCCAGCTGCGCAATGCTCGCCGGCTGACCCAGGCACAGCTGGCCGGGGCCCTGGGCGTCAGCCAGGCTCAGGTCAGCCGGGTGGAGAACCAGGCGGACCTGTACCTGTCGACACTGCGCAGCTACGTCCAGGCCATGGGCGGCGAGCTTGAGCTGCGGGCCGTCTTTCCCGACGGGCAGGCCGCCACGATCACCATCGCTGAGCTGCTGGGGCATGCCGACGCCCCGGACGCCTTGGCGGGTCGTGCGCCTGAGGTCGACGTGCATACCGCGTTCGCGTTCGTGCACCGTGACGTGGGCGGCTTTGATGCCGCCGAAAGAGACTTCCATGCCGCTGACGCCGCCTGACCTGGCCCGGCCGTACGCCAGCGCTGCCGACAAGGACGCCGACTGGCAGCTTCTCATGCGCCGCGCGGATTCGCTGCAAGAGCTAGCCAGGCTGTCAGAACTACCGGAAGACCAGTGGCCCGCCGGCACAGGCGGACGGCTGCGAGCAGCTCCCCCGATTGCCGGCGAGCCGCCCTCGCAGCGCCTCGCGCGCTGGCGCACCGTCTTCGCCAGCGAGCTTGCTGACTTGCAACGTGCCGTGACCGCGGCATCCAGCCAGGGCGGCAGCACCACGGTCAGCGACATCGACCTGCGCAGCGCCCTCTATCTTGCCGGCAGGCTCCTGGCAACCCTGTACGGCGTGACCATCGACCAGGTCACGCCGTAGCCAGCTGATCACAGTAGGGCCCACATTATGTCGTAACATGCGGCGCCGATAGATGTATTTGGCGGGGCGGGGGGTTGCATGAATGGAGCGTTGGTGTGGCCCGTGCGGGCGGTGAGGCCGACAAGTTCGGTAACAGCTACGAGGGCGCCTGGACGATTTTCCACATGCTTTTGGTCCTGGCCGGACGCGCCCGGGACGCGCCCAGGCGATAACGGTTGAGGATGTTGGAGATCTTGGCGAGGGGTCAGAGTTCACGCTGACGAGTCTTCATCATGGCGACGAGGCTCATCAGGTGAAGCGTAAGCAAGGGAGCGCGAATGGCTGGACTCGCCGGTCTCAACCGGTGGAAGCAATTGAGCTGAGGCTATCGCCGGGATTATCAGCGAGTAGGAGCTCTGCGAACACTTCTGCTGGTGTCCTGAATTGAAGGATAGCACGGGGCCGGCCAT
>JBOHCP010000615.1:0-3601 GCA_050698875.1 Streptosporangiaceae bacterium
TCGACACCGGGACGCTCCACCACTGCCCGGCCCGGCCCGGCACCGGCAGCCGCAGCCGCCCGGCCACCGCGGACACCTTTAACCCCGCTGCACGCAGCGCCAGCGCCGCGAAGATCACCGGCGCCGCGTACCTCCGCCTCGACAGCAGGAATGCTGGCAGCAGTACGTGCGTCCGGCCGCAGCCCCGGCAGATACCCCGCCGCGGCCGCGCCTTTCCCATGCCGGTGAACGTCGCGACCTGGCGCGGCCGGGCGTGCCCCCACGGCCGCATCGTCCCGCCGCACCAGCACGCCAGCTGCCCGGACCTGAGCCGGGCCTCGACAGACTCCGCTGAACCTCGTACCGTGACCATTCGTGGTGCCTCCAGCACCGCCCGGACGGCCCTCCCGGCATCAGGTCAAAGATCAGGGAGGGCCGTTGCCTACGCCGACATGGCCACGGTGGCGCCGTCCATAACAACGCGCCTGCCGCATAACGCAACTCACATCACGACGACACCGTCAGTGACGGAAACCCCGCTCTAGGTGGACGTCCTCAGAAGCGGGGGACAGAGGTGGCGCCGCTGCCGTCGGAGTCGGGGGTGTACCGGGCGCTGGTGCGGGCGGGCCTGATCGAGGCCGGCGGTCGGCGTCGGCGGGCAGCGTCCGACCATGCGGTGCTGGCGGCGGCCGGCCACCTGACCAGCTCCTGAGCGGGACATGAGCCCAGGATTCCCGTTGATGGTGCCCGCGTGCTGACGAGCAGTCGCTGACGACGCGTCCGATTGGTCCAGAGGTGCCGGACCAGGGCGGCCTGGCGCGCACGCTCCTCGAGGGGGACGACCTCGGCCGCTCTTGCCGGCGGAAACGGTCCCGCCGTCTTGGGAACCACGTGGAAGTGGAGGTGCAGATCGCCCAGCTCACCGCCCGCGCTGACGAACTTTCTCGACAGGTGCACGAGCCGACAACGTGATCGATACTCCGGCACATGTCCGAAGCCAGCACGCCGTCGTCCGCACCGCCATCGCCGGGCTTATCGCCGATCGCGTCGCCGCGACGTGCGTGACCGTTGACCTGGCGGATTACTCCGGCGGCGACCTGGCTGACGTCCGGGAGACCGCCAGCGCCGTAAGGAACTCTACGTTTACCTGCCGGTCAGCGAGGTGATCGCGGACCGCGCCAGCGATGTCCGGGTGGCGGCCCGCGGTCATCACCGGGCAGCCGCGGTGATCGGCCTGCTGACCGCTCCCGTCGCGTACACATCAAGGGCGCGATGGGTCCTCCACTATGACGCCGACTTCGAGCACTTCGCGGTAGCGGCCGGTAAGCCGCATGAGTGGATCGTGCCGAGAGGCACCTTGGACTGACGGCCGCGCCTTCCCCGTCGGCACGGCTCATCTGGCCGATGCCCTGGCCTGCGGCTGGCGCAGTCGCACTGGAAGAGGGTTACCAGGCCGACGAGATCGTAGCTCGCATCGTGATGCGTTCGGCGCACTAGACTCGTGACCTGGCCGTTTGTGCGCCTGAATGAATGGTTGTGCGAACCGGCCGTGGCGGCACAACTGGATCGTTTCCCAGGGCACTTTGGACTGATGGCCATCCCGTCCCCCGGCCGGAGGGGTGTCGGCGGCACTAGTACCTGGCCGGATGGCCCTACGAGCCGGCGCCTGCCGTGATCCGTTGTTGCCGTATGTCGGGGACGATCCCGGCCGCCGTGGCGAAGTCGGCGTCTTCGTGCAGGATGGTCAGGTGATGGTGCAGGGCGGTGGCCACGATCAGGTGGTCGGCCACCGAGAGTCCTTGGTGCTGGCTCTTGGCTGCCAGTTGGGCCTGCACGCTGGAGACGGTATCCCACGCGCGGTCCGGGACGGGTACCCAGGGGTAGGCCTCGAGCAGGTCGGCTCTGACGCGCTCGTATTCGGTGGCCCTGGCGATCGTGAGAGCCTCGGTGAGGACCGGGTCGCAGATGGCGACCATTCCGTGGGCGACCTGCTCATGCCAGGATTCGTCCACTTGGCGGCGCAAGATGCGCACCAGGGCACTGGTGTCAACAAGGTAGTTCACCGATCGAGGTCCACTAGCCGGTCGTAGTCGAACCCTCCGCCGTCAGCTACCGTGAGCAGGTCTTCGAGCGCGCTGGCCCGCCGGGCGCGGGCATCCTCGCTGACCTTGCGGAGCGCCAGCGTGACAGTCTCTTTCTTGGTCTTGGTCCCCAGCGTCGCGGCAGCCTCCGCGAGAAGGGCCTCATCGAGGTCGAGCAGGGTCTTAGTCATTTGGCAACCACCTTGATTCTGATATACTGCGTTTGCTCGGATATCCCTGCTGACAAGGATATATCAGCGGAGGGCGGTAGAGCCAACGTCGGTCAGGTGCCGCCGGGGCGCGAGGATGACCTGGCCGAGGCCAGGCCGACCGCCACGCAGCACGACGATGACACTGCGGACACGGTAACCGCAGCCTCATGGTGATGGACATACTCGCCTGCGTTCAGGGGCTCGGCTCGCCGCAGAGCCACGAGTGAGTGGCTTGCTTGGCCGCATTTCGCTGTCGTGATCTGACCAAGTACAGCGGCAGCGGCTCGCCCTCGACCACAAGATTCGCGGTTCGCATCGCGATGCGTTCGGCCCACTGCTTCAGCCCCGCCCGTCCCAACTGTCCTAGCTGGCGGCTCTCGCCTCCAGTTCGGGTCCAACAGGTCACATGTGGTGCAGCACCTCGACAGTGCCGCGGGCGCCGTCAACTCTTACCCGGTCGCCGCTGCGCACGCGCATGGTGGCATTCCGCAGCCGACCACGGCGGGGATGCCTAGTTCGCTGGCCACTATCGCTGCATGGGAGAGCCGCGCGCCGACGTCCGTCACGATCGCCACGGCCCGCGGGAAGACCGGCGTCCATCCGACGTTGGTGACGATGGTAACGAGCACCTCACCGTTACCCAACTGGTCGGCTTCCTCGGGTGTACGGAGCACCCGTGCGATTCCATCGACCACGCCGGCCGCGCCAGGGAAGCCCGTGATCTTGTCATCAGGCGCCGTCGGCTGAGCATCCCCGTCGTAGTAGTCACTGCGCTGCTCGGTGTCGGCGGCCCAGCGAACCGGGTCGAACCGGCCGCGGATCAGCGTGGGGTAGGGCGGCAGTGCCCGGTACCTCTCGTAGGTGGTCCGGCGGGTGGGCACCTTGGCCAGCGGCGTCGGGTCACCGCGGAGCACGCCGAAGATTTCTGGCACCTCAAGGAAGAACAAGTCGTCGCTGTGACCCGTGAGCGCGCCGGCGCGCAGCACCCAGTCGCGTGCCACCCGGATCGACCTGACGAGCTCAGACCGGACCGCCTCGCGCTCTCTGGCGACGGGCGCCCAACGTCCGATGAGCTTGCGCGCGGCGGCCGCTTACTTGGGTCGCGCTGCACCAGCCGCTCCCGGGCGGCGGCGCGGGCAGTTTCCCTGCTCGCCAGCAGCGACCCTGCGTCGCGGGCAGTGCCGTCAAAACTGGCAAGCTGGTGGTCGATCCAGCCGGGCTCTTCGGCCGGCCGCGGCATCGACAGCTCTGCCTTGTGCGGACTGCGGTGCCCGTACTGGCGGGTGAACGTGTCCCGGTCGATCTCGCCCCTGGCGAGCTGGGCCAGTC
>JBOHCP010000616.1:0-3601 GCA_050698875.1 Streptosporangiaceae bacterium
GTGGAAGGCGGGCGCCGATGGCCGCACGGTCTTCCGCCGCGGCACTCCGTTCGTCATCTGGTGGATCTGGGTTGCGTTCGCGATCTTCACCCTCGCCGAGGTCGCGATCCCGGACCACGACTACTTTTCCCTCGAACTCGCCGCCGGCCTGCTCACGCTGACCGGGGTCATGTACGCCTGCACGCTGCGGCCCAGGGTGCTGGCCAGCGACGACGGCGTCCTCGTGCTCAACCCGTTCCAGGATCATCGGATCCGGTGGGGCGCGCTCACCGGCGTGTACCTCGGTGACTCCGTCGAGTTCTGCTGTGCCAGGCCCGCGCAAAAGAAGGAGAAAACCATCTACTGCTGGGCGCTGTACTCCGGTCGCCGCTCGCGGCTGAGGGCCCAGATGCGCGCGGAGCGGGGCCGGAACAGGGCGCAGGGCGCCGGTGCGGCCCGCCGCGCGCAGGCCGAGGCGCAAGACCTGGCCCGGCAGGACATCGTGCAGCTGATGGCAGCGGAAATTGGCAGCCGGTCGACCGCCGCGAAGGAGCGCGGGGTGCCGGACGCGGTGCTGGAGAGCGCGTGGGCGTGGTTGCCGCTGGTCTACGTGCTGGTGCCCGCCGCGCTGCTGCTTGGCTTGGTCCTCGGCCGGTAACCGGCGCGACCCGCTGGCAGCATTAGGGGCTACGCCGCGCGCCTGTCCGAGTGGCGCTAGCTGCCGGCGGACGTGCACGGCCGGGCGCGCAGCGAGGCCGCGTAGTCTGGCGGCGCTCCGGCAGCCTCGGCCGCGTCGGCCATCATGCCGACCGACCGGGCCGACGGCAGGCCGCCTTCGTAGTCGTTGAGGACGTACAGCCACGCAACCACGTCGCCGTCGAGCGTGCTCACCCTGACCTTGGACTTGCGGTAGTAGCCGAGGACCGCGCCGTCCCACTGGTCGAGCGACTCCGCGTCCGGCTCTGTCATCTCATACAGCGTGACGAACACCCGGTGGTCGGGGTCCTCGACGACGGTGGGCAGCGCGCCCTCCCAGCCGAGGTTCGCACCGCCGAACGTCAGCCGCCAGCCGTCGAGCCAGCCGGTACTGTGCTGCGGCGAGTGCGGGCACCGTCTGGCCATCAGCGCCGGGTCCATGTTGCCGGCGTACGCGGCATAGATCGACACGTCAGATAAGCGTACGAGTTCTGCCGCTCGTCCGGTTGGCGAACCCGGCCATGCGGCCGCCGCGGTGCCGCCGCGGTGCCGATGCGGGCTGCCTCGCCCGGATAGGACACAATCGGAAGGTGTGAGCCAGCCGCACGCCAGAATCGCGATCATGGGCGGTGGGCCGGGGGGATACGAGGCCGCCCTGGTCGCAGCGCAGCTGGGTGCCGAGGTCACCGTCGTCGAACGGGACGGCCTCGGGGGTGCCTGCGTACTGACCGACTGTGTGCCCTCCAAGACGCTGATCGCCAGCTCCGGCATGATGGCGGCCGTCGACGCCTCGCCCGGTCTTGGCCTGCGGATTAATCCGGACGGGAACGGGGTCGTTCAGGTCGATGCGCCTCGCCTGTACGCCAGGGTGCGGGCGCTCGCCCGAGCACAGTCGGCAGATGTGGCGTCCCGGCTGTCCGGCGAGGGCGTCAAGGTCATCTCCGGCACGGGCCGCCTCGTCGGTCCGCGGACGGTGCTGGTCGGCGACACCAGGGTCGAGGCAGACGCGGTGCTGATCGCCACGGGCGCCGAGCCCAGGGTGCTGCCGGGCGCGGCGCCCGACGGCGAGCGGATCCTGACCTGGCGCCAGCTCTATGACGTCGCCGAACTGCCGAGCGAGCTGATCGTGGTCGGCTCCGGTGTGACGGGCGCCGAATTCGCCAGCGCCTACCAGGCGCTCGGGTCGCAGGTGACGCTCGTGTCCTCGCGCGACCGGGTGCTGCCGCAGGAGGACGCGGACGCGGCGATGGTAGTCGAGGACGTCTTCCGCCGCCGCGGAATGACCGTCCTCGGTCGGTCTAGGGCTGAGCGGGTCGGCCGGACCGCCAATGATGTGATCGTGACGCTGAGCGACGGGCGGACCATCCACGGCACGCACTGCCTGCTGACCGTGGGCATGGTGCCGAGCACGACCGGCCTCGGCCTGACCGAGGCCGGCGTCGAGGTGGACGACCGCGGGTTTGTCCGGGTCGACAAGGTATCCCGCACGTCGGCGCCCGGCGTGTACGCCGCGGGCGACTGTACCGGGGTGCTCATGCTCGCCTCGGTGGCGGCCATGCAAGGCCGGATCGCCATGTGGCACACACTGGGCGAGGCGGTCAAGCCGCTGCGGCTCACCAACGTGGCCGCGACCATCTTCACCGAACCCGAGATCGCCACCGTCGGCGTCCCGGAGAAGGCGGTGGTGTCGGGCGATGTCGCGGACGCCGTAGTGGTCAAGCTGCCGCTGGCGACCAACGCCCGGGCGAAGATGCAGGGCTTCGGGGACGGCTTCGTCAAGCTCATCGCGAACCGCAGCGGCGGTACCGTCCTCGGCGGCGTCATCGTCGCGCCCCGGGCTAGCGAGCTGATCCTGGCCGTCTCGCTGGCGGTCGAGCGGCACCTGACCGTCGACCACGTGGCGCAGACGTTCGCCGTGTACCCGTCGCTGTCCGGCAGCGTCACCGAGGCCGCCCGCAGGCTCATGCAGCCCGTCGAGGGCAGCGCCAGCTGACTCGCCGCGGCGACTGAACCGGCATAAGCTGGTGTGCGCTGGCAATGTCGGGAGTGGCGCTGACGAGGCGGTCGCCGGAGTACCAGGCAGGCAGCGCGGAGATGCCGCTGGACGAAAGCTTCGACACCCAGCAGTACACGCGCATGCGGGTCAGAGGAGCTGGCGTCGCCAGCGCCAGGGGCACCGGGAGCGGGATATCCCGGCTGGCGAGCATCGCGGTCGTCCGGGCTGACGGACACAAGGTCAGGCTGCGGGCTCCGTTGGTCAGCGGCTGGGCAGCCGACCCGGATTTCGACGACAAGGCCATGCAGCTCGAGCAACTCTGCGTGCGGTACGGCCGTGGGGCTATCGGGTAGCGAGACCGCCTCAAGCTACCTAGTGCGACGGGCGGCCGAGGTCAGGGTCGTCGGGCACGTCGAGCCCGTGCTGGCGCAGCCTGCTCGTCCGGAGGTCGTCGGCGTAGGCCGCGACGCTGAACACGCTGCCGCACAGGATCAGCCCGATCATCATGACCGCGAACCAGGCTGGCGCCGGGGACAGCACGAGCAGTAGTACGGCGACCACCGCGCACACCGGGATGATGACCGCGAGGTGTCGCACCACGGTGCGAGTGCGCCAGCCCGCGTCGGTGAGCTCGTGCCGGACCCAGTCCAGGTTCTCGGCAGGCAGCCGGAAGCCGGCCGCGAACCTCAGCCAGCGCAGGGGACCGGGATCGCCGGGCAGTCTGGTCATCAGCGCAGCTGGCAGATCACGGCTCCGGCGGGCACGGTCTGGCCGACGGCGAGGCTGAGCCCGGTGACCGTGCCTGCTTTGTGCGCGGTCAGCGGCTGCTCCATCTTCATGGCCTCGAGCACCACGACGGTGTCGCCGGCCTCGACGTGCTCGCCGTCCGCCGCCACGATCGTGACAATCGTGCCTTGCATGGGGCTGATC
>JBOHCP010000617.1:0-3594 GCA_050698875.1 Streptosporangiaceae bacterium
CACGCCGTTCTGCACGGGAATCCCGTCGGCACCCGGGTAGGTCCCGAAGTAGCTGTCGAACGACCGGTTCTCCTGCATGATCACGATGACGTGCTTGATCTTGTGGATCCCCGGCGGCACGATGTACGAGCCGGCCGAGCCGCCGGCCACCCGCTCTGCTGAGCTGCCGGCTAGCTGCTTCCTCAGTGGCTGCTGGCTCTGCCCTGGATTCGCCTCCGCACCCCCGCCGCCGAGCGTGCAGGCCGCGGCCAGGGCAGATAGGGCGACAGCCGCGGCCAGAGCGCGAACCGCGCCCAAGCCGGCGCAGCTTCCTCGTCGCCTCAACGGTTCCTCCTCGTAGACCCCCCGGCGGGCGGCCGCCGGCGGGCTGACTGCACCAGGCCGGGCCGGCCGGCGCACTCGGGCTGGAGGCCGGCCACATGTTAGCTGGTGGAACTGACCGTCCGCAGGTCCGGCGGGAAGAACCCTGAGGCGGGGCTCAGCGGAGGTCTCATGCTAGTGCAGCGCCTCAGAAGTTCCTTACTGGTTGCTGGCGTGGGTGATGGTCACTGCTGGTAGTCGGTGAGGTGGATGATGGCGGCGGTGTCGAAGGCGTCGCTGGGGTGCCCGGCGGGCTGTCCGGTGCGCAGGATCGCATCAGCGTAGGTGTCGGTGGCGGGGTCGTAGATTGCGAAGCCCCAGTCCTCGTCGTCGCCGAGGTACTCGATGCGGCACAGCGGGATCTGCTCGTCGTGGTCGTCGCCTTCGCCGGCCCAGGCGACCAGGTACCCGTAGGAGCCGCGCCAGCGGATGGTGATTTCCTGCAGGTCAGGATGGGTGAGGGAGGCGTGGTGGTCGACGGTTCCCTCGATCAGGTCCTTGAGGCGCTTCGTCGGTACCGGCATGCGTTCCAGTGTGCCCGGGACGGGCGCGGCACGCCGGCGCAGGCTGATCTCCGCCGTTCCGGCCGGTTACGGGCGCATTCTTCCGTGATCACTGTGACACGGAAGGGATCTCGGTATGAGCGGGAGTACCCGTGGCGTGGCCGTCAGGCTGACCAGGAAACGGCGCCGCAGGCTGGAGCAGATCGTCGCCGCCGGGACCAGCCCGCAGCGGCTGGTGCTGCGGGCCAGGATCGCGCTGGCCGCCGCGGCCGGGACGGCGAACGCGCAGATCGCCCGTGAGCTGGGCTGCAGCACCGCGACGGCGCGGTGCTGGCGGCGCCGGTTCGCCGTCCGCGGGATCGCGGGCCTGTTCGATAGGCCACGCTGCGGGCGGCCGGAGACCCATGGCCCCAGCGCGAGGCTGGCGGTCATCGCGACCGCCACCTCGCTGCCGCCCGACGGGGAATCGCAGTGGTCGCAGGCGATGATCGCCGGCCACCTGCGCGAGCGCGGCCTGGTCATCTCGGCGGCCACCGCGGGCCGGGTGCTGGCCGAGGCGAAAGCCCGCCCGCACAAGGTCCGCGGCTGGCTCCGCCGCGCCGACGACCCCGCGTTCTGGATCCGCGCCGGGGCCGTCTGCCGCCTCTACCTGAACCCGCCGCCGGGCACCGTGCTGATCAGCATCGACGAGAAGACCGGCATCCAGGCGAAATCGCGCAAGCACCCGCAGGTCCCCGCCGGGCCGGGCCGGGACGCCCGCCGGGAGTTCGAGTACGTCCGCCACGGCACCGTCTCAATCCTCGCCGCGATGAACGTCACCACCGGGCAGGTCATCGCCGAGCGCATCGCACGCAACGACTCGGCCACCTTCACCAGGTTCCTGGCCATGCTCGACCAGGCGACCCCGCCGCACCTGCGCATCCACCTGATCATGGACAACGGCTCGTCCCATACCTCCCGCGCCACCAGGGCCTGGCTCAATGCCCACCCCCGGTTCGCCGTCACTTACACGCCGAAGCACGCATCCTGGCTCAACATGATCGAGCAGTGGTTCGGGGTGCTGGCCCGCCGGCTGCTGCGCCGCGGCGACTTCGCCTCCCGCGACGACCTCGAAGCAAAGATCACCGCGTTCACCATCCGGCACAACAAGCACGCCCGGCCCTATAAGTGGGCCTACGACGCCGACGCCGACCACGCCCGCTACCTCGAACGCCACCACTGCACCGAGTCCGCCCTCGCAGAAGCCGCATGACCGCAACGCTCCGTAACCAAGACCCAGTCAGGGACTTATGAGGCGCTGCACTAGTTCGTGGCCCGCACCGATTCGGCCGCTCGCGGGCCAGGAGCGCGAACCCGTAGGACTTCCGCACTTCTGGCCGCGGTTATCTGCTGAATTCTTAGCTGCCTGGCTGCTGTTCGCGGAGCAGGTCGCGTGCCTGGTCGCTGAGCTGTTGCATCTGGGTGAGCAGGGCGCGTAGCGTCTGCAGCGGCTCGCCGCGTTCACCGGCCAGCCGGCCGCCGAGGCCAGCGCGGCGGACCTGGCGGCGTGGCGGGCGTCGCTGCGACCGGGTGACGACGCGGTCGCCACCTACGTGTCGCACCTGCGGATGTTCTTCCGCTGGCTGCAGGAGGAAGGCTTACGCCCGGACGATCCCGCCCGGCGGCTGGTAGCGCCGATGCTGCCCGAGCGGCTGCCGCGGCCGATCCCGGAGGACCGCCTGGCCCGCGCGCTGGGCAGCGCGCCGCCGCGGATCCGGCCGATGCTCGTGCTGGCCGGCTGGGCAGGACTGCGGGCATGCGAGATCGCGCTGCTGCGCCGCGACCGGGTGTATGAGACACGGGAGCCCCCGGTCATCCTGGTCGCCGCCGGGGCCACCAAGGGCCGCCGGGAGCGGTACGTCCCCATGAGCGACTTCGTGCTCGCCGAGCTGCTGCCCGTGCTGCCCGCCGCCGGCTGGGTGTTCCGCCGCGCCCGCGGCCACGGCCCCATCAGCCCCGACTACGCCAGCCACCTGTGCAACCAGTTCCTGCACGAGTCCGGCCTGACCGAGACGCTGCACCAGCTGCGCCACCGCTTCGCCACCGCCGCCCTGGACGCGAGCAGCGACGTGCGCAAGGTACAGGAACTACTCGGCCACCGGCACCTGTCGTCGACCGCGATCTACACCCGCGTCACCGGCACGGCCGCCTACGCAACCGTCCAGGCCATCCCGCACCCGGTCAGCAAGCAGCACACATGATGCCGGACCTCGCGGGATAGCCCGTGCCGGCCGGTCATGACCGGGTCGCGGGCGGCCCGAGCAAGAGGCGCCACGGCGCGCCGGGCGGGCGCGCCACACCCCCGGCGCGCAGCGCCAGCCCGGCCCGCCTGCCCCGATCATGACAGCGCCCGCCCCGCAACTCACCGCAGCCGTAGCCTCGATCCCGTGCCAGCGATCGCCCGCCGCGGGCCGCGCATCCCGGTTCCGTGCCCGGCCTGCCATCACCCGGTCCCGACCTGCGTGCGGGCCGGGCGCACCACCTGCGGGCACTGCCGCGCCCGGCTGTACGTGCCCGCCGGCGCCGGACGGCGGGGCGAGCCGCAGTGGACCGGCACAGCCCCGGTTGGCTGTAGCACTCTGAAGTGGCCCCACTGTTCTACTCAGATCTGGCCCCACCAGGGGGCTAGGCCGGCGGTGGTGTAGCACTCAGTTCTGGCCCCACCTGGCTGAGGTGCTCGTGCGACACGCCG
>JBOHCP010000618.1:0-3582 GCA_050698875.1 Streptosporangiaceae bacterium
GGCACAGGCCGCCCGGAGCCGGGTCTCCGCCACGGCGATGGCGCGGTGCGGATCGGTCCGATCGTGTGCCGCCGGGCAGGATGGGTTAGCGTCTGGGCGAGACGTTGCAGCGACTCTGATGGCCGCAACGGCCTGGCCGACAGGAGGGTGCGCGATGAGCGGCGTGGAGATTGCTGGTCCGTCAGGCGACCGGTTCGACGAGATCCTCACTCCTGACGCGCTGGACCTGATCGCAGCCTTGCACCGCGAGCTCGGCCCACGACGCCGCGAGCTGCTGGCAGCCCGCGCCCGCCGGCAGGAGCAGCTGTCGGCCGGCGCGATGCTGGACTTCCTGCCCGAGACAGCGGCCATCCGCGCGGACAACTCCTGGCGGGTCGCCCCGCCGGCGCCCGGCCTGGTGGACCGGCGCGTCGAGATCACCGGCCCGACCGACCAGAAGATGACGATCAACGCGCTCAACTCCGGCGCGAAGGTGTGGCTGGCGGACTTCGAGGACGCCAACACGCCCCTGTGGGAGAACATGATCAACGGCCAGCTCAACCTCCGGGACGCGCTGGACCGCACGATCGACTTCACCAGCGAGGAGGGCAAGTCCTATCAGCTGCGGCCGGACGAGGAGCTCGCCACGATCGTCGTGCGACCGCGTGGCTGGCATCTGCCGGAGAAGCACCTGCTCATCGACGGAGAGCGCGCCTCGGGCAGCCTGGTGGACTTCGCGCTCTACTTCTTCCACTGCGCACGCCGCCAGCTTGACAAGGGCAAGGGCCCGTACTTCTACCTGGCCAAGATGGAAAGTCACCGGGAGGCCAGACTCTGGAATGACGCCTTCGTGCTCGCGCAGGTCGCCCTCGGCATCCCGCTGGGCACGATCCGCGCCACGGTGCTGATCGAGACCATCCCGGCCGCGTTCGAGATGGACGAGATCCTCTACGAGCTGCGCGACCACAGCGCCGGACTGAACGCCGGCCGGTGGGACTACCAGTTCAGCATCATCAAGAAGTTCCGGACTCGCGGCCGTGACTTCGTGCTGCCAGACCGGAACGCGGTCACCATGACGGCCCCGTTTATGCGCGCCTACACCGATCTGCTGGTCAAGACCTGCCACGCGCGCGGGGCGCACGCGATGGGCGGCATGGCGGCCTTCATCCCGAGCCGGCGCGACGAGGCCGTCAACGCGACGGCGCTGGCCAAGGTCACGGACGACAAGACCCGCGAGTCGAGGGACGGCTTCGACGGGTCCTGGGTCGCGCACCCCGACCTGGTGCCGGTCTGCCGTGAGGTGTTCGACAGCGTGCTCGGTGACAACCCCAACCAGCTGGCCAGGCTGCGGCCGGACGTCCACGTGACGCCCGCCGACCTGCTCGCCGTCAGCGAGACGCCCGGCCAGATCACCGAGGCCGGACTGCGCAACAACGTCAGTGTCGGGCTGCAGTACCTGGCAAGCTGGCTCGCCGGGAACGGCGCAGTCGCGATCTTCAACCTGATGGAGGACGCGGCCACCGCCGAGATCTCCCGGTCGCAGGTCTGGCAGTGGCTGCACAACGACATCGCGCTGGCCGAGGGCCCGACGGTGACGAGGGAACTCGTCGAGCGGATCATCGGCGAGGAGCTGGACACGATCAGGGCGCAGCTCGGCGCCGGCTTCGACGAGCCGAGGTTCGAGCAGGCGAGATCGCTGTTCGCCGACGTCGCGCTTGCCGACGACTACGCCGAGTTCCTGACGCTGCCTGCCTACGAGCGCATGCCGTAGTTACTCGCTCTGCCTGCTCGCCAGCGCGATCCAGTTGCCGTCAGGGTCGGCCGTGACTCCACTGACCACGCCCGGCTCTCCGTCATTGTCCATATATTGATACTACATATCCACAATATGAGACACTTGGCTGTCTCGTGGCCGCCGAGAGATGCTGGAGTCATGGACGGCAACGACGGTGTGATCACAGTCGGCCGGAAGGCCCCGGCCGTAGCAGGCAGCGACGCTGGCGTCGCGGACGCCGCGTTCCGGGCCATGATGACCGGGATCTGCGGCGCCGACAACGTGATTACCGACCCGCAGCAACTGCGGACCTACGAGTGCGACGGCCTGACGGCGCACCGCAGCACCCCTGGCCTGGTCGTGCTGCCGCAGACGGCTGAGCAGGTCGCGGCGATCGTCCGCCAGTGCGCCGCCCGCCAGATCCCGTTCGTCGCCCGAGGCAGCGGCACCGGCCTGTCCGGCGGCGCGCTGCCTCGCACCGACGGCGTGCTGATAGTGATGTCCAAGATGCGCAGCGTCCTCGCCATCGACCCGGTCAGCAAGCGCGCCATCGTGGAGCCCGGCGTCACTAACCTGTCGGTGAGCAAGGCGGCCGAGCCCTACGGCCTGTTCTACGCCCCGGACCCGTCCAGTCAGGTGGTCTGCTCGGTCGGCGGGAACGTGGCCGAGAACTCCGGCGGTGCCCACTGCCTGAAGCACGGCTTCACCGTCCACCACGTCACCGGTCTGCAGGTCGTCACCCCGGACGGCGAGCTGACGTGGCTTGGCGACGGCACCGGCGCGGCCCCCGGTTACGACCTCGTCGGCGCCTTTACCGGCTCGGAGGGCACCCTCGGCATCGTTACCAAGATCGTTGTCAAGCTCACTCCGATCCCGGAGGCGGTCGCGACGCTGCTGGCCGCGTTCACCAGCATGGGCGCGGGCGGCGCCGCGGTGTCGGCGATCATCGGCTCGGGCATCCTGCCCGGCGCGATCGAGATGATGGACGCGCTGGCCATCGAGGCGGCCGAGGCGGCGGTGCAGTGCCGGTACCCCGAGGGCGCGAGCGCGGTCCTCATCGTCGAGCTGGACGGGCCGGCGGGCGACGTCGAGGCGCAGACGGCCGCGGTCCGCGCGATCTGCACGGCCGAGGGCGCGTATGAGATCAGGGCGGCGCAGGACGCGGCCGAGCGAGCCGCGATCTGGACCGGGCGAAAATCGGCCTTCGCGGCGGTAGGCAGGATCAGCCCCGCCTACATCGTGCAGGACGGCGTGGTCCCGCGGACGGCGCTGGCGAGCGTGCTGGACCGGATCAGCGCCCTGTCGGCGGAAACCGGCATCCGGGTCGCCAACGTGTTCCACGCCGGGGACGGCAACCTGCACCCCCTCGTGCTGTTCGACGACCGCCGGCCGGGCGAGCAGGAGGCGGCCGAGAAGCTGTCCGGGATGATCCTCGACCTGTGCATCGAGCACGGCGGCTCCATCACCGGCGAGCACGGCGTCGGCGTCGACAAGTCCCGCTACATGCCGCGGATGTTCGGCGCCGACGACCTCGACACGATGCAGCTGCTGAGGTGCGCGTTCGACCCGGCCGGCATCTGCAATCCCGGCAAGGTATTCCCGACGCCGCGGCTGTGCGGCGAGGTCCCTGGCGTGCGCCGGGGTCCGCACCCGCTCGTCGCGTCCGGCACGATCGATCAATTCTGATGGGAACGGGCACGCCAGGGGCGACACCACCGGGCACCCTCCCGGCCGAGCTCACGGCCGCCTGCGCCGACGTCACGGTCGCCGGGGACGCCGATGTCGTCGCGGGCGCCCGGCCTCGCTACGCCGCGGCGCCTGCCTCGACC
>JBOHCP010000619.1:0-3582 GCA_050698875.1 Streptosporangiaceae bacterium
GGGGCGCCCGGCGGGCAAGCTCGGCGACGAGCCGGTCTCGCCGCTGCCGGTAGCCAAGCCGCGCGCGGAAAGTACGCGGCCGCGGTCAGCGCGGCCACCGCGAATGTTCCTGCGTGCAGTTCTGACACAGCAAGCAGCGGCACACCCACCACGGCCATTGGGTTGCCGAGGCCGCTGACCGTCTCGCCAGTCCACAGCAGCCGGAAGTTCGCTGCCGCAGCAGGTCACCGAAGCGATGCTGGGCATCAGTAGCGCCGGTCACGCCGATAGCGTCGCGCTGCCGCCTACAGCTGAGCAAGCGATTTGCGGCGCGAGCGGACTGGCCGCCGTAGGCGGCGCCAGGAATGGGCTGGTCAGGGGCCAACCATCGGTCAAAGTCACAGCCGCCTAGAAGCTCGCCCTATTTTGACCCTTTTGCGCCGACACTTGCCGGCCCCGGCAGTCGCTGCCGCTCCCGGTACCGGGTCAAGTTCCTGATTCAGGCCGACATGCCGTGGTCGATGCGCGCCGCCGAGAGGTGCTTGTGTACGTCGCCAGAACCTCGCCGAGGTCACGATCGTGCGGGTTGCCCGCCCTTCTCGAGACTGAACGCGACTGGCTGAGCCTGCCGCGACAAGCCCGCCAGCCCGAGCAGCCTCAGCGGCTCCTTGCGGCAATTGCACGTATCGTATAGACGTGCAAAAACCAGCTCAGATCCCGACAGGCACGGTGACGCTGCTGTTCACCGACATCGAGGGATCGACAAGGCTGTGGGAGGCTGAGCCGGAGGCGATGGCTCTCGGGTTGCGCCGGCACGACGAGATCGTGCGCACCGCTATCGAACTGGCCGGCGGGTACGTGTTCAAGACCGTCGGCGACGCGTTCTGCGCGGCGTTCGCGACTGCCGAGGCCGCCCTGGACGCCGCCATCGCGGCTCAGCGCGCGCTTGTCGGCCAGGACTGGCCTACCAAGCACCCGATCCTGGTACGGATGGGCTTGCACACGGGCGCCTGCGAGGAGCGCCATAACGACTACTTCGGCCCGGCGGTCAATAGGGTGGCGCGGCTGGAGTCCGCGGCGCACGGCGGTCAGGTTCTGCTGTCCGGTGCGACGGCGGAGCTGCTGTGGCAGTCCCTTCCTGCTGGCGTGACCCTGCGCGACCTCGGTGCGCACCGGCTCAAGGACCTCGGCCGGCCAGAGCAGGTGTTCCAGCTGGAGGCGGACTTCCTGCCGGCCAGCTTCCCGGCACTAGCCTCGCTCGACAACCCCGACCTGCCGAACAATCTGCCCGGCCAGCTGAGCGCGTTCATCGGCCGCGAGCGCGAACTGGCGGAGGTAGTGGCGCTCGCCGCGTCGGCCCGGCTCGTTACGCTGACCGGCTCCGGCGGGAGCGGCAAGACGCGGCTGGCGCTGCAGGCGGCGGTGGAGCTGCTGGATTCGGCGGTGGATGGCGTCTGGTTTGCTGATCTGGCTCCGGTCACCGATGGCAGCCAGGTTCCGGGCGCTGTGGCCGCGGCACTGAAGCTGCCCGATCATTCGCGGCCCGAGGTGCTCGCGTCCGTCTGCGAGGTGCTGTCCGGTCAGGACGCCGTGATCCTGCTGGACAACTGCGAGCACGTGATCGAGGATGCGGCGCGGCTCTGCGAGCAGCTCATCCGGTACTGTCCGCGGATCCGGTTCCTGGCCACATCGCGGGAGCCGCTGGGTATCGAAGGCGAGCGGGTGTACCGGGTACCGTCGATGTCACTGCCGCCGAAGGACGCGATCGCCGCGGCCGACCTCTCCGGCTCAGACTCGGTCAAGCTCTTCGTCGAGCGGGCGAGGGCGCACGAGCCAGGGTTCGCCCTGGATGACGCCGCCGCGCCGCTCGTGGCTACGATCTGCCGTCGCCTTGACGGCATTCCGCTCGCCCTCGAGCTCGCCGCGGCACGTCTGTCGTCGATGTCGCTGCGGCACCTGAGTGACCGGCTGGACCAGCGCTTCCGCCTGCTGACCGGGGGGAATCGCAACGCTCTGCCGCGCCAGCAGACCTTGCAGGCCACTGTTGACTGGTCCTTCGACCTGCTGAGTCAGGCGGAGCGGGAGACCATGCGGCGGCTCTCGGTTTTCGCCGGCGGATTCGAGCTCGAGGCCGCCGAGGCGATCTGCGCCGCGGGCGGGATCGACGCCGTCGACGTGCTGGATCTGCTCGGGTCGCTCGTCGACAAGAGCCTCGTGCTCGCCGAGCGAACTCCCGAGTCGGTGCGCTACCGGCTGCTGGAGACGGTGCGGCAGTACGCGGCGCAGGAGCTGTTCAAGTCGGTCCGCGAGGCCGAGCTGATGGCGATCAGGGACCGGCATGCCGAGTACTACCTGCGCCTGGCAGAAGAGGCGGGCCCGGCGCTCACCGGCGGCCGTCAGGGTTACTGGCTGCGGCAGCTCGATGCTGAGTGGGAGAACCTGCGGGCCGCGTTTGCCCAGCTAGCCGGGCGGGGACGGACGAGCGACGTGCTCAGGCTCGGTACGTCGCTGCAGCGGTTTGCGGTGAGCCGGGCACTGCCGGACGTGCTGAGTTACCTGCGCGAGGCCGTGGACGCCGACGACTCCGGCGTGACCGTGCTGGCCGCCACCGCGCAGCTCACTACCTGCCGCCTGCTGGGAATCTTGCGCCAGGCGGATCCAGCAGACCGGGCGGCGGCCCGGGTGTATGCCGAGCGCGGCCTAGCCATGGCGGAGATCATGAACGAACCCAGGCTGCAGGCCCGGGCGCTCGGCTTGCTCAGCGAGCTGGTCTTCGTGGACGGCGACCTGGATCGGGTCAGAGAGCTGGCCGAGCAGGCTATCAACATCGCCCGTACCACCGGCGACCGCCAGCTACTCGGCGAGATGCTCAGATGCCTGGCTGCGGTGGAGCCATCTGCTGAGGAGAACCGCAGGCTGCGGGCCGAGGCCCTGGATTGCTTCCGGCAGTCGGGCGATGAGCTGCTGGCCGCCAACGAACTGCACAGGCTGTATGTCCTGGACATCGCCGAGGGCGGGGTCCAAGACGCCCGGCGCCACCTGGAAGCGGCCATCGCCGCCGCCGAAGGCCTCGGCGATGAGATGTACCTCTACTTCTTCCGCCAGGGTCTGGCCATCTTGTTGCTCCTCGAGGACCGGCACAGCGACGCGCTGCCTCTGGTGCGCAGGTGCCTGCAGGTCGCCCGGCGCAGCGGCATCCGGCTCGACGTGTGCGAGGTCTTGTTCGGCGCTGCCTGCTGCGCGGCATGGCAGGGGGACCTGCCGAAGGCCACTCGGCTGCATGGGGCGGCGGACGTCAGGATCAGGTACGCCATCGCCGACGGCACCATCAGCTGGCAGCCGCTCGAAGATGGACTGCGCATGGCCGAGCAGAGCAGGCTCCGCGAGCTACTCGGCGACCTGCAATTCGACATCGCATACCAGCAGGGTGCGGGGCTGTCCCGGCTGCAGGCGGTCGAGCTGGCACTGCGTTGACTGAGGTAGGAGTGTTGATCAAGGACGCGTATTGATCAGGCGCGGGACGAGCCACCGCCGACTAAACCGAACTTGCTTGTTCGGCGGGCGCCCGTCGCGGGCGCCCGCCGCGGGCGACCGCCCAGGGCC
>JBOHCP010000620.1:0-3581 GCA_050698875.1 Streptosporangiaceae bacterium
TAGCAAACTCACTCCCACGGGCGCGGATGCAGCCGCGCGCGGGTGGGCCGCGGACCAGGACGGCTAGCGGACTGACCCTGGTGCCGGAAGCATGCCCAGTTCGATGGCCGTGGTCACAGCTGCGGTCCGGTCAGACACGACAAGCTTGCCGAACGCCCGCAGCAGGTGCGTCTTGACCGTCGCCTCGCTGATAAACAGCGCCTTCCCGATGTCCGCGTTGGTCTGGCCGCGGGCCACCAGCGCGAGCACCTCGGTCTCCCGGCCGGACAGCGGCTCGACCGCGGGCCGTCGCAAGTGCGAGACGAGCCGTCCGGCGACCGTGGGGCCCAGCACGGTTTCGCCGCGCGCGGCCGCGCGGATGGCGGCTACCAGGTCCTGCCGCGGCGTGTCCTTGAGCAGGTAGCCGGCTGCCCCGGCCTCGACCGCCCGCACGATGTTGGCGTCTGTCTCGTAGGTGGTGAGCACGACGACACGAATACCTGGCAGGGCCGCGATGATGCCCGCGGTGGCCTGCACGCCGTCGCCACCGGGCATCCGCAGGTCCATCAGCACGACGTCCGGCCGGTGTCGCAGCTCGGGTCGGCCGAGGATGCCGAGCGCGACGTCGAGCCTGCGCCGCTGGCCGCCCGACAGCTGATGGGCTCGCCGCTGCTCCAGGCCCCCGAGCCCTACGAACTCAATCACATCGGCGGGATCGCGCGGCCGCGGGGAGTAGCCGGCGAACTGGCCGACGATCTCGGCCACGGTCAGCTCAAGGTCGCCGGCAAGCTGCAGCACGATGCCGATCCGGGCCCGCCAGCGCCGGCTGCGGCCCCGTGTCCCGGATCCTAGCCGAGCACCGCCACCGTGCCGCCATCCCGGTGCCGGTAGCCCTCGAGGATCTCCACGGTCGTGGTCTTTCCGGCGCCGTAGGCATTCTTTGCCGGCTTGCCCTACCGGCAGGAGCCCGCCGGGCCGTTTGTTGCACATCTCTGTGATACATTGACGGTATGACGACCCTCGGAGAGCCATCAGTAGGGCTGCGGGAGTTGCGCCACCACACCAGTGAGGTGATCGCTCGCGTGCGCCGGGGTGAGACGATCGAAGTCACCGAGCACGGAACGCCCGTCGCCCGGCTGGTCCCGTTCGAACGGCCTGAACGCCCCGCGATCCTTGCCCGGCTGGAAGCTGAAGGACGCCTACGTCCCGCCAAGAACCCTGGCTACATGCCCCAGCGGCTGCACCCGGTTACCGGCGCCGACCTGAACCCGCTCACGCGGGCGCTGCTGGAGGAGCGCGAGAGCGAGCGCTGACGACCCATGGCTCTGTATTACCTGGACACCAGCGCCGCGTTCAAGCTCCTGGCCGCCGAGGAGCACGCTGACGCGTTTCTCGCCTTCTACCGCGAGCACCGCGGCGACAACTGGATCAGCTCGGACCTGCTGCGGGTCGAGGTCAGCCGTGCCGTGGCACGGAACTGGCCCGCGCTGATCCCGGATGCACAGCGGCTGCTTGATGCTTTCGAGTATGTCCAGATCGACGAGGACGTGATCCGCTCGGCCATCGTTGAGCCCGACCGGCTGCTACGCTCCCTGGACGCGATTCACCTGGCGACAGCACGGCTGCTCGGCCCGGAACTCACCGCCCTGCTCAGCTATGACGACCGGCTCGCCAACGCAGCCGCGGACGCCGGAATACCTGTCCTCGCGCCGCACGACACCTGAGCGCAGCCACCGGGCAGAGGGCACGGCCATGCCAGCGGCCGCTGGGCGCCGTAAGCAATCTGCTGCTAAATGTGCCGAACCATTCGAGTCCTGACATCTCGGCACCACCTCGGTGCTAGCCGAGGAAGTGTCAGTATCCAATCTTCGGCTTCCGAGTGTGGCCGCCGGGTAGGCGCGGCCACGCCCGCCGGAGGACTGCACCTGCTGTCCACCATCCGGTGGACACCGGCGTCCCGATTTGACCGAGGTGCGGCACGATGATCTCGGCCGCAAACCGTGGCCTCTAGGCTGCGAGCATGCCGACTCCGCAGTTCATCCTGGATCTGCGTGCCCAGGTGGGTCATGACGTGCTGTGTCTGCCCGGCGTGACCGCCGTTGTGCTGGACGACGGCCAGGTGCTGCTCGTCCGGCGGGCTGACAACCAACTGTGGACACTCGTGACCGGCTGCCTAGAGCCGGGCGAGCAACCAGCTGCCGGCGCGGTACGCGAGGTGGCAGAGGAGACCGCCGTGATCAGGTGCACTGGCTGGACGTGACATTCCGGTGCCGTGCCGTCGGGGGTACCGCTCGGGTCAACGATGACGAGTCGATCGATGTCGGCTGGTTCGGACTCGATGAGCTGCCGGCGAGCACGCCCGACCGGCACGCACTGCATTCAGGACGCGGTAAGCGCCGACGCGGTGGCGAGGTTCGAACGTGGCTAGCGAGCCGCCTCGCGGATACGGGCGTGCATCGACCGCCAGCCAGCCGCTATCCTGGCCGGCATGAGCACCGATTCGTACCGCATCCCGGCCAAGCCAGCGCTGGCAGGCCTTGAGGACACGTGGGCGCAGCGGTGGGCCAAGGAGCGGGTAGTACAGGTTTGACCGCTCCCGGAGCCGCGGCGACGTCTACTCCATCGACACCCCGCCGCTGACGGCAAGCGGCTCCCTGCACCTCGGGCACGCGTTCTCCTACACCCATACCGACGTGATCGCGCGCTTCCACCGGATGCGCGGCAAGGCCGTGTTCTACCCCGTGGGCTGGGACGACAACGGCCTGCCCACCGAGCGCCGGGTGCAGCTTTACTACGGCGTGCGCTGTGATCCCGCGCTACCGTACCAGCGCGACCTGACGCCGCCAGCCCGCGGCAACGCGCGATCGCTGAGCCCCGCTGAGCTGCTGCCGGTCTCCCGGCGCAACTTCGTCGAGCTGTGCCGGGAGCGAACCCGGGCAGACGAGCAGGTGTACACCGAGGCGTGGCAGCGGCTCGGCCTGTCCGTGGACTGGGAGATGAGCTACCGGACCATCGACGAGCGGGTCCAGGCCGTGTCCCAGTTCGCGTTCCTGCGCAACCTGGAGCGCGGCGAGGCGTACCGGTCCGAGGCGCCCGCGCTGTGGGACGTGACGTTCGGCAGCGCGGTGGCACAGGCCGAGATCGAGGACCGCGAGCTGCCCGGCACGTTCATCCGGCTGGCCTTCTCGCTGGCCGAGCCGGGGCCCGCCGGCGCCGCCGACGTGACCGTCGCGACGACCCGCCCGGAGCTGCTGCCCGCGTGCGTGGCGCTGCTTGCGCATCCCGATGACGCCAGGTACGCCGCGCTGGTCGGCGGGACGGCGGTGAGTCCGTTGTTCGGCGCGCCCGTGCCCATCCTGGCGCACCGGCTCGCCGACCCGGCCAAGGGCACCGGGCTCGTCATGGTCTGCACGTTCGGCGACATGACCGACGTGACCTGGTGGCGAGACCTGCAGCTGGGAACGAGGCCGATCGTCGGCGCGGACGGCAGGCTCCTGCCCGGCCCCCTCGCGTGGCTCACGACCGCCGCGGGGGCAGCCGCCTACGGGCAGATCGCCGGTCAGCCCGCCGCCGCGGCCCGCCGGCAGGTGACAGAGCTGCTC
>JBOHCP010000621.1:0-3577 GCA_050698875.1 Streptosporangiaceae bacterium
CGCCTGAGGTGGCCGTGCTGGCTCTCGATGGCGCCGTTCTCGTGCGCCACCCCGGTGTTGTTGCGCGTCGGCATCATCTCGTAATGCGCGCACAACGCCTCGTAGCGGCGGGTCTGATCGGTGTCGACGGCGGTCAGGAACCGCGTAAATCCGGCGCCCTGGGATAGTCGAGCGCGTCATGCGTGGGTGATGGGCTGACGGCGGGAGGGGCGGAGCCCCGACCAGAGTCGGCCCATCAGTGAGCGGTTTCGACCGCATCGCGTAATGGAACGTTCCGCTGAAGGTGTGCGGCTGGTGCTGGCCTCGGCACGGCAGCAAGAGGCTGCCAGAGTGAGGGGTAAGCACGGCGTCGCGCGTAACTGGCAAGTTCTGTCGCGGCGCCGTGCCCCACACCGTGCCGGGCACGCATGCAGGGCGATTATCCTGCCAACAAGGGCGTTCGTCCACGTCGAACCTGTCACCACGAGCAGGCCGAGCCACGATCGGGGCGTCTGTTTCTCTGCGCTGGATGCCGCGCCCAGGTCATCGTCTGTAGTTGTTGCGATCGTGGGCAGATCTACTGCGCCGGGGGCTGTGCAGCGCGAGCGCAGCGGCAGACGCTGCGGGAGGCCGGCCGGCGCTATCAGGCAAGCCTACGGGGCCGGCGCGCGCATGCTGCACGCCAGGGCCGTTATCGCCTCCGGCGACAAAATGTGACGCATCACGGTTCACCCGCGCCGGTGCGGGGTGATCTGCTGGCGGCACCGATGATGCCGACCGTCGCCATCCTCGCTGATACGGAACGGCCGCTGGGCCTCTGCTGCCATTGGTGTGGCTGCCGCTGCCTGCCGTTGCTCCGGCAGGGGTTCCGACGCCGGCGGCCTCATCGCCGAGCAGAGGAACGCATCCAATGGTGAGCCCACCGGAGATCGAGGCGCAGATTCTACGCTATTACCACGCCGAGAAGTGGCCGATTGGCACCATCGCCCGGCAGCTGCATGTACATCATAGTGTGGTGCGCCGGGTGCTGACGCAGGCCGGCTTGCCCGTCATCGGCGCCAAGCCGCGCCCCGCTCAGATCGACGCTTATCTGCCGCTGATCCGCGAGACGCTCGAGAAGTTCCCGACCCTCACCGCGAGCCGGCTGTTCGCGATGGCGCAGGAGCGCGGCTATCACGGGCATCCCGATCACTTCCGCCATCTCATCGCCCGGCACCGCCCGCGCCGCCCGGCGGAAGCGTATCTCCGGCTCCGTTGCTTGCCGGCCGAGCAGGCCCAGGTCGATTGGGCGCACTTCGGTCACCTCGAGATCGGCCGCGCCCGGCGCCCCTTGATGGGCTTCGTCATGGTGCTGAGCTACTCGCGGCAGATCTTCCTCCGCTTTTTCCTCGACGCCCACATGGAGAACTTCCTGCGCGGCCACGTCGGTGCATTCACCGCCTGGAATGGGGTCGCCCGGGTCCTGCTTTACGACAATCTGAAGAGCGCCGTGCTGGAGCGGCGCGGCGATGCGATCCGCTTCCATCCCGCTTTGCTGGCCTTCGCCGGCCAGTATCGTTTCGAGCCGCGTCCGGTGGCGGTGGCGCGGGGCAACGAGAAGGGCCGGGTCGAGCGGGCGATTGGCTATGTGCGCACCGCTTTCTTCGCCGGGCGCGCCTTCACCGACCTCGACGATCTCAATGCCCAGGCGGAAGATTGGTGCCACGGCATCGCTGCCGATCGACGCTGGCCGGATGCCCCCGAGCGCAGCGTACGCGAGGCGTTCGCCGAAGAAGCGCCGCGGCTATTGCCGTTGCCCGAGAACCCGGCTCCGCTGCTCGAGCAACTCGCCGTCAAGATCGGCAAGACGCCCTATGCTCGCTTCGATCTCAACGACTACTCGGTGCCGCACACGCACGTGCAGCGGACGCTGACGGTGCTCGCCGACACCCATGAGGTTCGCATCGTCGATGGCACCGAAGTGCTCGCCTGTCACCGCCGCAGCTATGACAAGGGCGCTCAGATCGAGGAAGACCGTCATATCGCCGCTCTGATCGAACAGAAACGCGCGGCGCACCAGCATCGGGCGATCGATCGCCTGGCGCAGGTCGCGCCTGCCAGTCGGGAACTGTTAATCCGCGCCGCCGAGCGCGGCGCCAACCTCGGCGCCATCACCCAAGGTCTGCTCCGGCTGCTCGACCGTTACGGCGCTGCTGAACTACAGGTCGCCATCTGCGAGGCGCTCGAGCGCGGTGTGCCGCACCCGAATGCTGTACGCCTCGCCCTCGAACGCCGGCGTGAAGAGCGCGGCGAAGCCCCGCCAGTCGCCGTCGCGCTCCCCGCCGACCTCCAGGCCCGTGACACGCCAGTGCGTCCGCACGCGCTGGAACCCTACGACCAACTCGGAGAAAGCCCTGATGAATGACGCCGATCCACTGCGGGCCCGGGCCGAAGCTTTGCATCTGCACGGCCTGCTCGCCCACTGGGCGGAGATCGCCACCGCCGGATGGGTAGTTCCGATGCTGGATTGGGAAGAACAGGAGCGCCGCCAACGCAGCCTGCAGCGGCGCCTGAAGGACGCCCACATCGGTCGCTTCAAGCCGCTCTGCGACTTCGACTGGGCCTGGCCCAAGCGCTGCGATCACGTCGCCATCGAGGCGCTGATGACGCTCGACTTCCTCACTGAGGCCACCAACGTCATCCTCGTCGGACCCAATGGCGTCGGCAAATCGACGCTGGCGCAGAACCTCGCCTACCAGGCACTGATTGCCGGGCACACCGTACTGTTTACCTCGGCCGGTCAGTTGCTCGGCGATCTCTCCGCGCTCGACAGCGATTCCGCCCTTCGCCGACGCCTGCGCCACTATACCCGCCCGCAGCTGCTGGTCATCGATGAGGTCGGCTATCTCTCCTATTCTAATCGCCACGCCGACCTGATGTTCGAGCTGGTCTCCCGTCGCTACCAGCTCAGAAGCACGCTGATCACTACCAACCGCCCGTTCGCCGAATGGCGCGAGGTCTTCCCCAATGCCGCATGCGTCGTCTCGCTAATCGATCGTCTCGTCCATAACGCCGAGATCATTGCCCTCGAAGGCGATTCCTACCGGCTCAAGGAAGCTCGCGAACGTACCGAGCAGCGCGCACGCCTCCGCCGCGGCGGCAAGCCATGAGCAAGCCGCCGGTGGCCGATCCCCCGCTCTGGGCTACCGCCGTCACCATCCCGACGTCATGGACGCCGGAGCAGGCCCTCGCCGTGTTCGAACTTCTCGATGCCCTGCGCGAGCAGGCCTGGGGCCTCTATGGCCGGCAGATCCAGACCCTCCTCCGCGACGAACGGCGCAACGATCATGCTGACGCCCACCATCACACCCGCGATCGCGGCGATCGTTCCTTCTGAACATCCCGCCGCCGGCGTCCCGTTCCCCCGAACTCCCACCATCAGAAAAACCAGCTCGCCTCCGATGCGCCGTCGATCATTCACAACGGCAAGGACGCGCTAGAATCACGCGCTTTCTCACCGCCGCTAACACCAAGGCGAGGACCGAAGTGCCCGGACGACACGTCACAAGCCAGCAGGTGAGGTTATTCATGGAATCCCGTCGGCCACTATCTCCAGCGT
>JBOHCP010000622.1:0-3572 GCA_050698875.1 Streptosporangiaceae bacterium
GCCTGCGCGGGTGGCGCCAGGCAGCCGCGTCTCGTACGTGCCGACCGCGGCCCTGCTGGTCCGGCGCGCCGCGCTTGCCGCGGTCACGGCCGGTCACGACGTCTTCGATGCGGCGCTGCGGTACGGCGAGGACGTCGACCTCGTCTGGCGACTGCACCACGCGGGCTGGCGTATCCGGTACGAGCCGGTCGTCGAGGTGGCGCACGAGAGCCCGGCTGGCTGGACCGGGCTGCTCGCCCGCCGCTTTAGCTACGGCAGCTCGGCTGGGCCGCTGGCCCGCCGGCACCCGGCCAGCATGGCGCCGCTCGTGCTGCAGCCGTGGCCCACCGCGGCCGCCGTTGCGCTGCTCGCCCGGCGGCCGGTGCTCGCCCTGGCCGCGGCGGCCGGCGGCTGGCTCGAGCTGTCGGAGCGGGTTCGCCGCGCCGGGATACCGGCCGACGGTGCGCCGGGCGCTACCGTGACCGCGATCGGGCAGACGTGGCTGGGCATCGGCCGCTATGCCACCCAGTTCGCCGCCCCGTCGCTGGCCGCGCTGCTCGGCGCGCCCGGCGGGACGACCGCAGCGCGCCGCTGGGGCCGCCGGGCAGCGGCAGCCTCCCTGCTGCTCGGCCCGGCGCTGACCCGCTACTCGGAGCGCAGGCCGAAGCTGGACCCTGTCACCTTCGTACTCGCGCACATCGCCGACGACGTGTGCTACGGCGCTGGCGTGTGGCTCGGCTGCGTGCGGCAGCGGACCCTGGTGCCGGTCACGCCCGTCGTCTCCTGGCGGCCGCTGCGCGTGGCGAGCAGCCGCGGACCCGGCCCCGTGATCGAAAGGGTGAACCGAGATGGCTAGTGCGTGGTTCGAGTCGGTGGCCGAGGCACAGCGTCGCGCTCGCAGACGGCTGCCTGCCTCGGTGTACGGCGCCCTCCTGGCCGGTGCGGAGCGCGGCCAGACCAGGGCGGACAACGTGGCGGCGTTCGCCGAGCTCGGCTTCGCGCCGCACGTGGCCGGCAACCCGGTGCAGCGTGACCTCGCGACGACGGTACTCGGCCAGCCGGTTTCGCTGCCGGTGATCATCTCGCCGACCGGGGTTCAGGCCGTCCATCCGGACGGTGAGGTGGCCGTCGCCAGGGCGGCGGCGGCGCGAGGCACCGCCATGGGCCTGAGCTCGTTTGCCAGCAAGCCGATCGAGGACGTGGTCGCGGCCAACCCGCAGACATTCTTCCAGGTGTACTGGAGCGGCGGCCGGGACGAGATCGTCGCCCGGGTGCAGCGGGCCAGGAAGGCGGGCGCGGTAGGCCTGATCCTGACCGCGGACTGGACGTTCTCCCACTCGCGGGACTGGGGCAGTCCGCAGATTCCCGACAAGATCGGCCTGCAGGCCGCGCTGCGCCACGGCCCTGAGTCGCTGCGCAGGCCCCGCTGGCTGTACTCCTACCTGCGGGCAGGCCGGCTGCCCGACCTGACCGTGCCCAACATGGCGCCAGCGGCCGGCCCGGCGCCCACGTTCTTCGGCGCGTACGGCCAGTGGCTGCAGACGCCGCCGCCTGGCTGGGACGACGTGGCCTGGCTGCGCGAGCAGTGGGGCGGGCCGTTCCTGCTCAAGGGCGTGTGCCGGATCGACGACGCCAAGCGCGCGGTGGACGCGGGCGTGACCGCGATCTCGGTGTCCAACCACGGCGGCAACAACCTGGACGGCACGCCAGCGACGATCCGGGCGCTGCCCGCGATCGCGGACGCCGTCGGCGGCCAGCTAGAGGTGCTGCTGGACGGCGGCGTCCGGCGTGGCAGCGACGCGGTCAAGGCGGTCGCGCTCGGCGCCCGCGCGGTCATGATCGGGCGGGCGTACCTCTGGGGACTGGCCGCGAACGGGCAGGCGGGCGTCGAGAACGTGCTGGACATTCTGCGGAACGGGGTTGACTCGGCGCTGCTCGGGCTCGGCCGGGCCTCGGTCGGTGACCTGAGCCGCGAGGACGTCATCATCCCGCCCGGCTTCCTTCGGGCTCTCGGCGGCTAGCCCACGCGGTCCCTCAGCATCGGCGGATACAGCGACGTCGCGCCGCCGCGGCGGTAGAGCTGAGCCGGCCGGCCCCGGGGCACCTGCAGTGGATCGGCCGGTAGGCGTCAGGTAGCCCGGTGTGCCGGTGACCTTGCGATGGAAGTTTCGCGGGTCAAGCTCGGTGTCCCAGACAGACTCGTAAACCCGCCGGAGCTGCCCGACCGTGAACACCGGCGGGCAGAACGCAGTAGCCAGCGGCGTGTACTCCAGTTTGGACCGGGCCCGCTCCAGGCCGTCGGCAAGGATCATGTCGTGATCGAACGCCAGCCCGTGCCCGGCGGCGCTGACCGGCACCCAGTCGGCGGCTGCCGCGTCGCCGCCTGCCCGCGCGGCGGGCAGGTGCGGCGCGAGGGCCAGATAGGCGACGGTTACGACGTGCATCCGTGAGTCGCGACCGGGATCACCGTAGCTCTTGAGCTGCTCGAGATGCGCGTGCTCGGGCCGGCTGCCCGGCTGCCGGGTCGCGGCGATGCAGAGTCCGGTCTCCTCGCGCAGTTCCCGCCTGGCTGCCTCATCCAAGCCTTCGTCCGGCCGGACGAAGCCGCCAGGCAAGGCGAGCTTGCCCAGGTAGGGATTCTCGCCACGCTGGATCAGCAGAACTGTGAGCTGATCGTGGCGGATCGTCAGCACGACGAGGTCCGTGGTGATCCCGGCCAGCGGATAACCCAGCGGGTCGTAGGCCAGCATGGGCGGCAGCCTAGTTCTTAATCGTCAACTTGACGAATAATGTACGTGTAGTTATCGTCAGTCAGACGATTAATGGAGGCGGCAATGGCGGATATCACTCGCTTTCCGATGACCAGGCACTTGCGCGGTACATCGACGCAGTACGTTCGGCACCTGCGTGGTGGCAAGGTGGCGCATGAAGGCACCGGACAGTCGTTCTTCTTCCGGCGGCTGTCCGCTGTGCTGTCCGAAGTTCCGGTGGGCGACCGCGAGCTGGCGGTGCTGTTTCACACCCGGACGGCGGACTTCCAGGACCTGACCGTTCAGGCGAGCGTGACGTTTCGAGTGGTCGACCCGGTGACGGCCTGTGCGCGGATCGACTTCGCTATCGACCCGGAGACTGGTCAATGGCGGGGCTCACCGCTGGATCAACTTGCTGGGCTGCTCACCGAGACGGCGCAGCAGCAGGTGCTTGGCCTCATCGCGGCGAGCCCGCTTGCGACGGTGCTGGCCGACGGCGTCGGCCAGGTTCGCGATCGGATCTTGTCCGGCCTGACCGCGGATCCACGGCTTGCCGAGACCGGGGTCGCGGTCATGGGCGTACGCGTCGTCGCCATCCGACCGGAGCCCGACGTTGAGAAGGCGCTCCGGACTCCCGCGCGCGAGCAGATCCAGCAGGAGGCCGATCGGGCCACCTATGAGCGCCGCGCGGTCGCCGTGCAGCGCGAGCGGGCCATAGCGGAGAACGAGATGCTGAACCAGATCGAGCTCGCCCGGCGCGAGACTGAAGTTATCGAGCAGAGAGGCGCGTACGAGCAGGTACCGTCGGCCACGGTGGTTGCGCTGGCCCTGCAGGAGCTGGCC
>JBOHCP010000623.1:0-3564 GCA_050698875.1 Streptosporangiaceae bacterium
GCGCGGCCCTGCGCTACGGCAGCTTCTACGGGCCCGGTGCCATCGACGACTGGGTCGCGCTCGTGCGTAAGCGGATGTTCCCGCTGGTCGCGGGCGGCACCGGCTACTTCTCCTGGGTGCATCTCGACGACGCGGCGAGCGCTACTGTCCTGGCCATGGAGCACAAGGCGAGCGGCGTGTTCAACATCGTCGACGACGAACCAGCTCCGGCCAGCGAGTGGCTGCCTTACCTGGCAGCGTGCGCGGGGGCGAAGCGGCCGATACGGGTCCCCAAGTGGCTGGCCCGGCTGCTAGCAGGAGAAATGGCGGTGATCATGATGACCGAGGGGCGCGGCTTCTCCAACGCCAAGGCCAAGCGGGAGCTCGGCTGGCAACTGCGCTACCCATCGTGGCGGGAGGGCTTCAGGGAAGAGCTGGCGTGAGCAGGTCCGAGGAGTTCGAGCGGCTGCGATCGCTGCTGTTCTCGATCGCCTATCGGATCCTCGGCAGCGTGAGCGAGGCCGAGGACGCGGTTCAGGAGACCTGGCTGCGCTACGAGTCCTCCCCGACGCAACCCACTTCGACCAAGGCGTTCCTGTCGGCCGCGGTGACCCGGGTCTCGATCGACGTGCTGCGCTCGGCCCGCGTCCGACGAGAGGAGTACGTCGGGCAGTGGTTCCCCGAGCCACTGCTCACCGACCCCTACGAGGACCCCGAGCGGTCGGCGGAGCTGGCCGACTCGGTGTCCATGGCGGCCCTGTTGCTGCTGGAGCGGCTCAGCCCGCTGGAGCGCGCGGTCTTCGTGCTGCGGGAAGTGTTCGGGTTCGGCTTCCCGGAGATCGCCTCGGCGGTCGGGCGGTCGGAGGCGGCGTGCCGCCAGCTCGCGGTGCGGGCGCGGCGCCACGTGGACGCAGGGCGCCCTCGCTTCGCGGCGGACCGCCGCGAGCGGGAGAAGCTGGCGGCAAGGTTCTTCGATGCGCTCCGGGAAGGTGACGTCGACGGCCTGCGCGAACTGCTCGCCGCCGACGTTCAGCTGGCCGGGGACAGTGGCGGCAAGACTCCAGCGTTCGCCAGGAGCATCGTCGGCGCCGACAAGGTGGCCAGGGTGCTTGCCTCGGTCTTCCCCTGGCTCGTCCGAGTCGACGTGACGGTGGAGCCGCACGAGCTGAACGGCCAGCCGGGCGCTATCTTCCGCGACCGGCACGACAAGGTCCTCGTCACCTTGGCGCTCGACGTACTCGACGGGCGGATTCAGACGATCCGCTCGGTGAGCAACCCCGACAAGCTCGGGCACGTGGGTCCGGTGGCGGACGCCTGGGCGGTAAGTCGCGAGGTGAGCGAGGCTCGCCGGGAAGGATGAGGCACTGCGACGGTCGCCAAGGCGCTGTGCTGACGACGGGTGAGTGCGCCTCGCATGCAGATGTGGCGGCGGCAGCCTAGCGCCGAGTTAGGGCCGTTGATCTCGATCGGCAAGGCCAGCCAGCAGCCGCTCCGCGATCGCCGGGACCGCCGTCCCGATCGGCTCTCGGATGACGGCCGAGGCAATCGGGTCGTAGGGCGTTGGGTCGCGGTTCACGACTGCGAGCCGCGCGCCCGAGCGGACCGCGACAGCGCAGAGCGACGCAGCGGGCTCCACGATGAGGGTGCTGCCGATCGCGAGGAACAGGTGCGCCGCCCGCGCCGCCTCGGCAGCTCGGGCTAGCACGTCCGCGTCGAGGGCCTGGCCGAACATCACGGTGGCCGACTTGAGGACGTCGCCGCAGTCGGGGCACGGCGGATCGTCCTCGCCTGCCCGCACCCGTTCCAGCGCACCGGCCATCGTGGTCCTAGCGCCGCAGCCAACGCAGACGACGCCGTACATGGTGCCATGCAATTCCAGCACGCGGTCGCCGGGAACGCCCGCGCGCTGGTGCAGGCCGTCGATGTTCTGCGTGATGACCCACGTATCGAGGTTGGCCGCCAGCCGGGCCAGCGCGCGGTGGGCGGCGTTGGGCTGGGCGGTCCACGCCGGGTGCGCGAGCCTCGCCTGCCAGGAGCGTCGGCGGACGGCGGGATCGGCGACGTAGGCCTGATACGTGGACATCTTCTCCGCCGCCGGATCCCTGGTCCACAGTCCGGACGGCCCGCGGAAGTCGGGGATGCCGCTGTCGGTCGAGATGCCCGCGCCGGTGAGGACCGCGAGCCGGCGCACGCCCGTCAGCCAGCGTGCGGCATCCGCAAGGTCGGCAGCGCTCACCAGATCATCCTTGGCCAGCGGTCGGACCCGCCGCAAATCGCCGGCAGGTGCACCGGTCCGAGCTTGACGCCAACTAGTTTGCTCAGCAAACTTGATGGCGACGTCGAGGAGATGGCGTGAGTAGCCCTGTGTCAAGCCTGAAGCAGAGGATCATGGCCGAAGCGTTGCTGGGCGGCCTGGCGGGTGATGCCGAGCCGGTTTCCGATCTGGGTCCAGGTGTGGCCCTGGGTCCTGGCGCGGGTGACGGCGGCGGCGAGGAGGCGCTGGGATTCGTGAACGGCGGTGTGCGCGTCGTTGACCCAGCCGAGGACGTCGACCGGCGGGCTGGGCGGCAGGCGCACCGGGGTGGTGCCCTTGCCGAGGGTAGAGCGCGACCGGGCGCACGAGCCGCACAGGGCAGTGCGGCCGAGCTGGATCTCGGCGGTCAGCGTGCACCGCGGCCGCCGGGCGGGATCGTCGGCGTAGCAGCACCGGACCGGGGCCGTGTTGTCAATGTGAGGTTGACGCTGACCGCGGGGCGGCTGGCTGTTCATCGGGGCTGCTCAGGCGGCCAGTGCCGTGGCTGCGGCCGGGGCGGCGAGCAGGCGCTGCAGGGCGCGGTGGCGGGCCGGGTCGTAGGCGGTGTGGTCCTGCCAGCAGTGCCAGATCACATACAGCCAGGCGCGGGCCACGATCCGGGTGGCATGCGGGTGGTCCTTGCCGCGGGCGATCGCGTCGTCATACAGCTGGGCGGCCCGGGGGCTGGCGTGGCGGGAGTCGGCGGCGAAGTCGCAGACCGCGTCGCGCAGCTGCTTGTCCGCGGCCCAGCGGAAGGTGACGGCCTTGACCTTGCCGGACTGCCGGGTGGAGGGCGCGACCCCGGCCAGGCACATCAGCGACTCGGGGTCGGGAAACCGCTGCCGGCAGTCGCCGATCTCGGCGAGCAGCCGGGCGGCGCGGACGGTCCCCGACCGGGGCAGGGAGGTGAAGATGTGCGCGTCGGCGTGCTGGGCGAGCTGCCTGGCGATCTGGGCGGCCAGCGCCTTGATCTGGGCGGCCAGGGTGACCAGCACGGCGACCAGGGCACGGGTGACATGCGCCCGGGCCGCGCCGTCGTCGCCGGTCGCGCCGCGGGCCGCAGCAGCAAGCCGCTGGTGCAGCACGGCGGGACTGGTGCGGCCGCTGTAGCCGGCGCTATTCAGCCAGGCGGCCATCCGTTTGTGCGACAGCCAGTCCGCCCGGTCCTGGCAGTCGAAGCGGGCCAGGAACGCCAGGCTGATGGGGCTGTCGAGGTCGGCGAACAGGCCGGCCGCGCCGGGGAATGCGCCATCCAGGTGAGCGCGCAGCTGGTTGCACGCGGCGACCCGGTG
>JBOHCP010000624.1:0-3562 GCA_050698875.1 Streptosporangiaceae bacterium
GACTCACGCAGCGCGAGGTCGAGATTCTCGGCCTCATCGCCCGCGGCTGACCAACCCGGAGATCGCCGCGCAGCTGTTCCTCAGCAGCCACACGGTCAAGACCCACATCAGCCGGGTTTTCGCCAAAACCGGCTCCAGGGACCGCGCTGCCGCCATCGGCTACGCGCACCGCCACCACATCGGCTGAGCTGCCCGGGCGGCCGCGAATGGCGGCGTCCGGCGTTACCCCCTGGTTGTGATCTGCCGGGCTTTGTGGCGGACGCCATGTCATCGCCCGCGGCGACGTGCCAGCATGGCGCTGGCAGCGCCGCCACCGGGGAGGAGAGGCAAGATGCCGGACGCACCTGACCCCAGGGACGTGCTACGGCGGTTCTTCGGGACGCTGAGCACGGGAGATTATGACGCCATCGGCGAGTTCTTCGCAGACGACTCGGTCTGGGAGGTCAACAACGTCGCGGCTGGTCACCCTGGGGCGCGCGGGCGCAGGGCGATCATCGAGGACTTCCTCCGGCCGGTCAGGGACGGACTGTTCGAGCCCGGCGACCCGAAGATCGAGGTCGTCCGCATGGTCTGCGACGGCGGCTGGGTGGCGGCCCAGACCGTCGCGAGGGGCAGCCTGCGGAACGGGAACAGCTACGAGAACTCCTACGCCTGGTTCGCGCGGATCGACGGCGAGTACGTGAAATTCCTGAAGGAGTACATGGACACCTCGTACGCCTTCGAGATCTCCAGGCCGGCCCCCGACCAGGCGGCCGCCGACGAGCACGTCGCTGAGCAGCTGCGCCGGCTGGGTCACGAGGCGTAGTGCCCGCCAGACGCTACGCCTCGCGCCTCACCAGGCGTAGTGCTCGGGCGCCTGCTTGTAGCCGGGGAAGATGGCGTCGAGCCGCTTGAGCGCGTCGTCGTCCAGCGGCAGCGTCAGCGCCCGCTGCGCGCCGTCGAGGTGGGCGAGGGTCCGCGGCCCGACGATCGGCGCCGTCACCCCGTCCTGGTGCAGCAGCCAGGCCAGCGCCACCGCGCCCGGTTCCTCGCCGAGTTCGTCGCAGAACGCCTCGTACGACTCGATCTGGTCGCGGTTGCGCTCGACGGCCTCGCGGGCCCGTCCCGAGGCGCGGCGACGGCCGTCCCGCTCCTTGCGGAGCACCCCGCCGAGCAGGCCGCCCTCCAGCGGCGACCACGGGATGACGCCGACGCCGTACTCGATCGCCGCGGGCAGCACCTCCAGCTCGATCCAGCGAGTCATGAGGTTGTAGATGGACTGCTCGCTGACCAGGCCGAGGAACCCGCGCGCCGCGGCGGTGTCGTTGGCCTGCGCGATGTGCCAGGCCGCGAAGTTGGACGAGCCCGCGTAGAGGATCTTGCCCTGGGTGACGAGCACCTCCATCGCCTGCCAGATCTCGCCCCACGGGGTGTCACGGTCGACGTGGTGCATCTGGTACAGGTCGATGTAGTCGGTGCGCAGTCGCCGCAGTGACGCGTCGCAGGCGCGGCGGATGCTGAGTGCGGACAGCTTGCCGTCGTTGGGCCAGTCGCCCATGGCCCCGTACAGCTTGGTAGCGAGGACGGTCCGCTCGCGCCGCCCCTCGCCGGAGGCGAACCAGTCGCCGATGATCTCCTCGGTCCAGCCCACGTGGGCCTGGTCGGCCTGTCCCACCTGACCAGGCGGGCTCTGCTTGCCGCCGTAACGGTTCGCGGTGTCGAAGAAGTTGATGCCGAGCGCGTGCGCGTGGTCCATGATCTCATGCGCCTCGGCGGGCGGGGTCAGCGGCCCGAAGTTCATGGTTCCGAGGCACAGGCGGCTCACCGAGAGGCCGGAGCGGCCGAGGTTCGTGTAGTCCATGGGGACAGCTTGTCATGGTGGCCTGACGGGCCGGCACGCCGTTGCGTCACACCGCAGCAGCCGCTCGGCCGCGCTGGCCTATCGTGAGACGACGCATCGCAAACGCGGCCGGGGCCGACCGCCGCCGATGCGGGCCGCTACCCGGCTGGCGACGGAGAGGGCAACCGATGGCAGACGATGGCGCTCGGCCGCTGACCCGAGATGACTTCGAGCACCTGCTCGCGTTCCGCACCAGCCTGCGCCGCTTCCAGCGCTGGAGCGAGGACCAGGCCAAGGCGGCCGGGCTCACGCACGTACAGCACCAGCTACTGGTCGCGGTCAAGGGTCATCCAGGCGGGCTGCCGCCTTCAGTCCGTGACCTAGCCGCCTACCTGTTGCTGCGCCATCACAGCACGGTTGAGCTCGTGGACCGAGCGGAAGGCGCGGGCCTGGTCCGCAGGGTCGCTGATGCGCGCGATGCGCGGCTCGTGCGGGTCCGGCTCACTGCCAAGGGCGAGCGGGTCCTGACCGAGCTGACGCCGGCGCACCTGATAGAGCTGCACAGCCTCGCTGCCATCCTGGACGCGCTCGTGGTCGACGGGACCGGCCGGGAGGACCGGCCGGAGCGTCAGCCCGGCGTCACCGCGGGGCAGGCTGGCGCAGCAAATCGGCGAGGACCGCGGCCTGGCTGATGTCGATGTCGCGGGTGGCGCTCAGCAGCGTGACCGGTCCGGCGGCCGCGAGGGCGCGGAGTCTCGCAATCGCGGCCAGGCCAGGCGGCGCCGTGAGCTCGGCGACGTAGCGGCGGCGGAACTCGCTGAACTTGGCGGGGTCGTGCTGGTACCAGGTTCGCAGGTCGGTCGACGGTGCGGCGTCCTTGGCCCAGTCGTCCAGCCGCGCCGCATCCTTGCGCAGGCCGCGCGGCCAGATCCGGTCGACGAGAACTCGAGCCCCGTCGGCCGGCGCCGGATCGTCGTAGACGCGACCCACCCGGATGTCTGCCGTGACCGAACGCCTCCGTCCTGCACTCGGCATGGCCCCCGCCACGCGGACATTCTCGCACGCCGGCCGGGCCGGGATTGTGGGCGGGGGTCGGCGGGGTGGATGACTGCCGGCGGGGTTGGTGGCGGCCGGGGGGTCGGCGTGGTTATTCGGCCGCGAGGAGCTGGGTGGCCGGGAGGCGGCGGAGGCTGCGGGCGGGCAGCAGCGCGGCGGTGGCGGTGACGATGAGGCCGGCGGCCGCGGTGGCGGCGGCGATGGCGTAGAGGGTGGCGGGGAGCTGACCGGCGAACTCGGCGGCGACGGCGAGACCGGCCGCAGCGCCGGTGAGGGAGCCGGCCAGGCCGATGATGGCGCCCTCGGTGATGACCAGGCGGGCAAGTGCGGTTTCTGGCCAGCCGAGAGCGCGGATGGTGGCTAGCTCTCCGGCGCGTTCGCGGATGTTGAGGAACACCACGTCGGCGACGGCGAGGACGCCGAGGGTGACGGTGGCGACGACGGCGATGTAGTCGACCCCGCGGACCTGGACGGCGACGGCGTCACCGAGCAGGGAGCCGACGACGACACCGCGGAAGGCGATGGTCACCGCCGTGAGGATGGTGAGGGACGCGATGCCGATGGCGAGGCTGACGGCGCCGATGGCGGCGCGGCCGGGGGTGCGGAGCACGTTCACCGCAGCCAGGGCGGTGACGCCGCCGGGCTGGCGGCCGCGGCGGACGCCGAGGACCGCGGGCCGGACCGAGG
>JBOHCP010000625.1:0-3561 GCA_050698875.1 Streptosporangiaceae bacterium
GGTGGATGGCGCGGCGCAGCACGTGATCGTAGTAACCCAGCCACGCGGTCGGCAGCCACCGCGCGGCGCCCGGCGCCTGGGGCACCGGCAGCACGGAGCCGGCCAGGCCGAATCCCAGGTAGCCGAGCCAGCCGCCACCGAAAGCCGGGCCATTCTGGCTGTTCTGTTCGGTTGCGCCGGGAGCTGGCCACGGCTGGTCCAGCGCCTCCCATGGCAGCTCTGGGTCACACCGGATCGCCGTCGGCTCGGCGCAGACCACGTCGCTGCCGCCCGCCCACGCGCCAAACAGCGCGGCCGGGTGCGCGTCGGCTCGCAGCAGCCGGAGCACATCGGCCGGGCTGAAGTCCCAGTCCAGCGGCTCGCGCACCAGGGACCAGCGAGGCTGCGCAGGCACCTAACCGCTGCCTGACGTCGCATCACCGGCCATGGCGAGGCATCCTGCCACATCATGCGCCGCCGGGGACAGACGGATCCGGTCCGCTCGCGGACAGACAGCACCGGTGGTCCCGATACCTGGGAGCATGGTCAACGCGTCCTTAATGGCGAGGCAGGATTGCGTGCAACACGGCTGTAGGGAGTGAGGGTGACAGACGGCGGTGCCGAGCCCTCGCCGGGTTACCGTGAGTTCGCTAGCGCCCGGGCCACGCATCTGTTCCGGATCGCGTTCCTGATGTGCGGTGACTGGCACCAGGCCGAGGACCTGGTGCAGACCACCCTGGCGAAAGTGTTCGTGGCCTGGGGGCGGGTGCGGCGCAGCTCGAGCGCCGAGAGCTATGCGCGCAAGGTGATGCTGAACACCTTCTTGTCGCAGCGACGCCTCAAGCGGTCCGGCGAGCTGCCCACCGCCGAGTTCCGTGATATTCCCGCACCCGGCGTCGGTGCGGATCTGCGGCTGACGCTGCTGACTGCGCTGCGCCAGTTGCCGCCGCGCAGCAGAGCGGTGGTGGTTTTGCGATATGTCGAGGACCGCAGCATCGAGTCCGTGGCCGAGCTGATGGGGACAACCCCTGCGGCGGTCAAGGGCATGAACGCCCGGGGGCTGGCGCAGCTTCGCCAGCTGCTGGGCTCCGACCAGGACTTGCTCCGGTCATGACCGCGCGCAAGTCGTCCCGAGGAGAGAGACGATGACCGAGGACGAGATCGCCGCGATCTTCGATCGGGTAACCCAGGAACTCGACGACCCCTGGATCGACGCAGTGATCATGCGGGCAGAACGCGATGCCGTCCGGATCCGCAGGCGACACCGGGCATATGCGGCGGGCGGCAGTGTGCTGGCTGTCGCCGCGATCGCCGCCGGCGGCGTAGCGACCACGACCCTGCTGCGGCCGTCAGCAGCGCCGGGCGCCCCGCCAGCGCAGCAGCAAGCCCTCGGGTCCGGGTCTCCGACACCCACGACCAGCACGTCCGTCGCAACGGCCAGCCCGTCCGCGACCGCGAGCCCCTCGGCGGCCCCTAGCCCCGGCGCGAGCACCAGCTCGATGACGACTACCCAGGTCATGGACCAGCTGCGGACCATGCTGCCAGCAGGCTCGACGATCTCAGACATCCGGTCAGACTGGTCCGGAAACGTGGAGTTCGACTACAACGACGGCCAGGGCGCGGTTGACTTCATGTTCTCGATCGAGCCGCTGAGCTTTTTCCAGAATCCGCTGACCTGCTCGGAGTCGCCATGGAGCGGGACGACTGATGAAGGCCCGCGCCCGGTCGGTGCGCTGCCGCAGAGCTGCGTGATGTACACGCTCCCTGACGGAAGCATCCTGCAGGACTGGGTGCCCTACGCCGACGCGTATAGCTTCTACGGCTACGAAGTCACAGATCAGCGGCCGCACGGAACCGTAGTCTCTGTCCAGGTCGGCAACGGGATCAATCACACCCTGCCGCAGGTGGACCGCGCGATTCCGCCGGGCACGTTCGCCGAGTGGAACGCGCTCGTGGAGAGCCCCGTCTGGCATCTGTGAGCCTTCGTCCAGGTACTGGCCCCACGCAACTGACCCGAGCCCGCGCGTAGTTCAACAACTGGCAGCTGAAGGTTGACGCTTCGGTTCGACAACCGTAGATTGTCGGCGTGGCAACCATCGACATGGATGCGTTGACAACGGCGGTGCGTCGGCGCGCGCCGGGCGGACCGCTAGACCGAGTCGAGACGGCTCTCGCTTTCTGTGCGGAGCTTACGTCCGGCGCCGATGAGCTCATCGAGCTGTTCGTGACCGAGGCCCGGCAGGCCGGGAACTCGTGGACCGAGATCGGCGCCCGGATCGGTGTGTCAAAGCAGGCGGCGCGACAGCGCTTCGTGCCCGGGCCGACGCCCGCACCTCCGACGATGCCGCGGCACCATCGCCCGCGCCGGCATCGCGGTAAGGCTGCCGGCCTTAGCTGCTCGTTCTGCGGGAAGCCGCGCACCGAGAGCTTGCGGCTCATCGCCGGGCCAGGCGTCTACATCTGCGCTGACTGCGTCGGCCTCTGTACCGAGATTCTCGCTACTCCCGGCGATCCGGCCGCGCAGTGACGCCGGGCCGTGGACAAGACGGCGTCACCGAGCGCTTCAGCCCCGAGGAGATCGACGCGGCCCGGCTGTTCCTTGCTACCTCGGCTGACGGGCCGATGCCGGCCTGGGGTCACCTGCGTGCCCCGGCCACCAGACGCGGCGGCCGATCAGCGCGGTGAGGCTCGGCGAGAAGAACATCGCCATCACAAACGCGGCCAGCGCGATGCCGCAAGAGACGGCGAACCCGAGCTGCGCCAGGATGGTGTTCCCGGCCAGCGTCAGCGAGGCGAAGGTGCCCGCCAGGATGAGGCCGGCCGCGCCGATTGTAGGCCCGGCGTGCCGGAGCGCGACGGCGGCGGCCTGGCGGGGGTCCATGCCCGCTCTGGCCTCCTCGCGCAATCGCGCGATCATGAGGATGTTGTAGTCGGTGCCGAGGGCGACCACGAACAGGTACATGTACACCGGCAGCAGGAACACCAGGCCGGGCTGGCCGCCGAGCACCTGGAACACCAGCACGCTGGCGCCCAGGGTCGCGGCGAAGCCGAGCCCCACCGACGCCATCAGGTACCACGGTGCCACCGCGCTGCGCAGCAGCAGCCCGAGGATGATCAGGATGATGATCGCGGCGGTGGGGAACACGACCGCGTAGTCGTGGTTGACCGCTCGCTGGATGTCCGCGAATACCGCGGTGGTGCCGCCGACCAGCGCGGATGTTCCGGTCGGCGCGGCGGCGTGCGCGCCGGGCCGCACGTCACTCTTCAGCACGTTCACCGCCGCGGTAGAAACCGGGTTATAGGACAGGGTCACGTCGTAGGCGGCGGTCGCGCCGTCCGCGCTGACCTTCGGCGGCGCCACGGCGCCGACGCCGGGCAGCCTGGCCAGCTTCGCTTCATAGGTCCGGAGGTCGGCGGCGGGCAGCGCCGAGCCGGAGGTGCTGTGCAGCAGCACGATCGTGGGATCGGTGGCGCCAGGCGGCAGCCCCTTCTCGAGGGTCTTCAGCGCGGTCTCCGACTCGGCGTGGCTCGGGATTCCCGCCGACGACAGGTCGAACGTCGCCTTGTAGCTGAACGCGCCGA
>JBOHCP010000626.1:0-3556 GCA_050698875.1 Streptosporangiaceae bacterium
GCGCCGAGCCGATCGAGGACACCCCGCAGGAAAAGCCGCTCGACCGCGATGCCCGTCAGGCCGAGGTCGCCCGACGGCTGCAGCCAGATCTGCTCGAACGCCGTGGCCAGGTAGTACTGGACGTTGCTGGCGGAGAACTCGCCGAACGACTCGGCCCACGCGATCGTGCTCTTGCCCGCGTCGGCGAAGTCGGCCACGGCGCGGCGCAGTTCCTGCACCGCCGCGAGGCCGATGGGCCGCCCGCCGAGGCGGGCGACCAGCGTCGTGACCCTCGCGTCGCCTTGGGCCCGGCGCAGGCCGTCCAGCACGTCAGGCAGGACCGCCCGGTTGCGGGCGGCGATCGCGGAGACTGGGTCGGTCGGCCTGGTCTCGGCCAGGCCGTCGGTGAGGTCCAGCTCGAGGATGAGCGGGGCCGTGCGGAGCTGGCGGAGCCTGGCCAGCCGGCCGGAGATGGAGGAGGAAGGCATGTCCTACAGCCTAGGCGCGCCGGCGGCCGGCGGCGCGGGCCGCACCCGGCCGGGCTGGCCGATAGCATGTCGAAGTGGAGGCTCCTCCGGTAAGGCGCGCGCCCGGTGGCTAGCCGGGACGGGAACGGCTGGGTTCGGTGCGCGCTCGGGCACCGGCACTGGGGCAGGTTCGGTGCGGCCGGGCTGCTCGCGTACGTGACCGGCGGCCCCGTGCTGCTGCAACGGCGGACCTGGTGGAGCCACCACGGCGGCACCTGGGGACTGCCCGGCGGGGCTCGGGACAGCCACGAGTCCGCGCTCGCCGCGGCGCTGCGTGAGGCGCACGAGGAGTGCGGCGTGCCGCCGGAAGCGGTCCGGCAGCGGGCGGTGTTCACCGACGACCACGGCGGCTGGTCCTACACCTCCGTGCTCGCCGAGGCGGACCAGTCGTTCGGGGTGCGTGCGGACGACGACGAGACCGACGAGGTCGCGTGGGTGCCGTCGGACAGTGTGCCCGCGCTGGAACTACACCCCGGCCTCGCCGCGCACTGGGCCGAGCTGGCCGCTCAGCTATCTCCGGTGACGATGATCGTGGACAGCGCGAACGTGGTCGGCTCCCGGCCGGACGGGTGGTGGCGGGACCGGATAGGCGCGGCGGTGCGGCTCCGCGACCAGCTGGCTCAGCTGGTAACCGAGGGTCTGACCGAGCTGCCGGCCGGTCTGGACGCGGCTGCCCAGGCGGGCAGCGTCCTGCTCGACAGCGGCGGCACCGGCGAGCTCGCCCGGATGGCCGACGGCCAGACCCACCTACGGTGGCTGCCGGAGGCCGTGTTGGTCGTGGAAGGCGCCGCCCGGCCCGCTGCCGACGCCGAGGGTGGACCGGTCCGGGTGCTCGCGGCTTCAGGCTCCGGCGACGACACGATTGCGGTGCTGGCCGCGCACACGCCGGGACGGCGCGTCGTGATCACCGCCGATCGCGAGCTGCGGCAGCGTTGTCTCGCTGCCGGCGCCGCCGTCGCGGGCCCGGGCTGGCTGCTCGGCCAGCTGTAGTCAGCTGTCGGCCGGCAGCAGCGTGAAGGCTGCCCCGTACTCCGGCCGGATGGCCCGGAAGTGCTTCTCGTCAAGGGTCAGCAGCCGCGTCGTCCGGTACCGGCCGGCCAGCACGACCAGTGACGCGTCGGCGAGGCCGATGCCCAGGGCGGAGTAGCTGGCAACGATCGCGGCGGCCTGACTGACATCCGCCAGGCCAAAGTCAGCCAGCCGGTAGACGCCCGCCGCGACGTCGTCAAGCACCTTGAGCTCGGCTGCCACCCCGGCTCGCGACTCGATGAGGTAGTCGATCTCGGCGAGCACGAATGGCGACAGCACGAGCGGGCCTGGATCACCCGCTAGAATCTGCGTGACCCGTGGGTGCCGGCGGTCGCTGGCGGAGTACGCGGCGATCAGGCCGCTGGTGTCGCAGATGATCAATCGCGGCCGAACCCCTCGGCCAGGGTCGCGTCGACCTTGTCCGCCAGGTCCGGGTCGCCGAAGTCGATGGTGCCCCAGTGAGCCGATTCGTGCGGCTGCAGCACCGTCGCCAGCCATTGCTCCAGCGCGCTACGGATGATCGTGGCCTCGGACTGCCCGGACACCCGCGAGGCATCCGTCAGCCGTTCCTTGAGTTCCTCCGGCAGGTAGACCGACGTCTTGACCATACATATAGGGTACCCTACACATGCCCTATATGGACACCGTTCCAGTGGGCCACCGGCTCAGCAGCGAGACGGCCAGATCGCCCGATGGCGTCATCTAGGCTGGCGAAACTGGACATCATGGGACTGGCGCGTTCCGTGCTGAGGAGGCCGAGCCGTGCCCGAGGCGGACTTAGTGGAGCCACTGCGCCGGTGGGATCCGGACCAGGTTGGCGGCTTCGCGCTGCTCGGCCGTCTCGGCGCTGGCGCGATGGGGCATGTCTATCTCGGCCGGTCGGCCGCCGGCAGGCTGGTGGCGGTCAAGACGATCAAGGCCGAGCTGGCCGAGGAACCGGATTTCCGCACCAGGTTCGGCCAGGAAGTCGCGGCGGCCCGCCGGGTCAGCGGCGCCTTCACTGCCGCGGTGATTGCGGCCGACTCCGAGGCGGACGTGCCGTGGCTGGCCACCGTCTACGTACCGGCGCCGGCGCTGAGCGAGGTGGTGCGGTCCGGCGGGCCGATCCCGCCACCGGCGGTTCGCTGGCTGGCGGCCGGCTGCGCCGAGGCGCTTGAGTCGATTCACGGCGTCGGCCTGGTGCACCGCGACCTCAAGCCGTCCAACGTCCTGGTGTCGCCGGACGGACCGCGAGTGATCGACTTCGGGGTCGCGCGGGCAGCGGAGCGGATCCAGCTGACGGTGACTCGCGGCAGCGTCGGCACGCCCGCCTACATGGCACCGGAGCAGGCGCGGGACACCCGGCAGGCGACGTCCGCCAGCGACGTCTACGCGCTGGGCGCGACCATGCTGTTCGCCGCGACCGGGCATCCGCCGTATCAGGGCGAGACGGTGATGGACGTGCTGGTGCGCCTCGCCACCGGACCGCCCGACCTGACCGGGCTGCCCGCCGAGCTGGCCGACGTCGTGACCGCGTGCCTCGAGCGTGATCCGCGCAGCCGGCCCACGGCCGCGGCCTTGCTCGCCCGGCTCGCGCCAGACCTGACCGCGAACGGCGAACTCGGCTCAGCGCCGCTGCCGCCGCAGGCCCTCGCGCTCATCGAGGAGTATCACACGCTGCTGCCCACGTCGGCGTCGAGGCTTCCGGCGGCGGCCGTGGGTGCGACCGACGATGCGACCGTCGGCTCGCAGGCCGGATTCGCCGGGGCGGCCGGCACCAGTGGCAGCACGCGCCGCCGCGGCGGCGGGTCACGGCAGGCATGGGCTCCACGCCTGCCGCGCATCGCCGCCGTAGCCGCCGCGACCGTAGCGCTGCTCGCCGCGAGCTGGCTGGCCGGGCGGTTCACGGCGGGCGCAGGTTCGGCCTCGGGTCACCCGGCCGCGGGGAGCAGCCACCCCGCGAGCACGGCACCCTCGCGCGGCAGCGGTTCAAGCGCGCTCGGACCCGTCATCGGCCCGCCGCCGGGGGGAGGTCAGCCGGG
>JBOHCP010000627.1:0-3550 GCA_050698875.1 Streptosporangiaceae bacterium
GTGGGGCAGTGTGAACCGCGCCACGTTCGAGCTTGTCAAGGACCGGTTCACGACGTGGGCCAGGTACGACAACTCGGTCGACGGCTGGGCCGCCAGGCTCGTGGCAGACAGCACAGGAAGACTCGAGCGCCGTGGCCGTCGAACGGGTCCGGCCAGGGTGCGAAGCCGTCCGAGTGACCAGGAGCGTGGTCGATGAGTAGCTCGGAAGTCACCGCGTGCATTGCCGCGCTGCGCGCGGGCCTGATGACTCTCGACGAGGTGGCCGAGCGGTTCCGGCAGCGGGACTGGCCCGCTGCGAGGCGTCCCGCGCCGACCACGTACGCCGAGATGGCGCGGCAGCAGGACGTCGAGGTGGACGTGCCGGGCTCCCATGACGAGGTCACGGCGGCCTATGACCGTGGCGACCTGACCAGCGATGAGTACCGCGTGCTGTCCGATGCGGTCGCGGACGCCATCAACGCCAGGCTCAGCCCGGCGTCCGAAGCAGGCTCTGGCAGCCCGGAGTGAGCGAGATGCCTTCCGCGCGGAGTGTCGCCACCAGCGGGCTCGCGCCGCGGATGAGCAGCGCGAACGAGCCGCGCGAGTGCTCCACGAGCTGCACCCTGTTCCCGGTCCAGCCCTGTACCTGGCTCACCAGCCGAGCGGTTGCCTCGCCCCACGCGGGCAACTCGGTGCTGGTCGACGCGACGAGCAGCAGGTCGATGGCAGACCGGCGATCCCCGCCGGGTCGTGCCGCCGGCCCGAACAGCCAGGCACCCGCCAGCCCGGCCCATCCGGCTAGCTCGCTGCTCAGCAGTTCCGTCAGCCTGGCCCTGGTGCGAGCGAGCGCGACGAGCGGCTGGGCCAGGACGTGCGCCAGGTTGAGACTGACGAGCTGAGCCTGGCCGGCTCGCTGCGTCCGCACGAGCCCGGCCGCGGCGAGGTCGTTCACGACGCTGAGCGCTGTCTGCGGCGCCACCGCAGCAGCCCGGGCTAGCGCCCGCACCGTGACCGCCTCCTCAAGGTCTGCCAGCGTTGCGAGCACCTGCCCGCGGGCGCCGGGAACGACATCGGAGAGCGGGCTGCCCATGTGCACGCCGTCTAGCATAGCGGACGTGTGTCTAGAAAGCTAGACAAGCGTCCAGCGGTCGAGACATAGTTCCAGTGGATTTCTCATTCAGTGCGAAACCCTTGACAGCCATCGCAAAAGGGTGAAACCAATGGCCTGAGGAATACGCCGGAAAGGCAGGGGGACATACCCCTGGGACCGGGCCGCGACGGAGCGGCCGGTTCAGCACAGGAGTGGCCATGATGGCAACGCCCACAACGACGTGGATGAAACTAGCTCGCCGGCTGGGCCGGGACGGGAACCCGCTCCGCCGGCGCTCGGATGTGCTCGAGGCATGGCTGGTGCCAGCCGCCATCGTCGTATTTCTTGTCGTGTGCCCGCTCGTGGCCGGGCTGACCGGCTTGTGGCTTCGCGCGGACAACGCGGCCGCACAGCGTGCGCAGCAATCCTGGCACTCGGTGTCGGCGGTCCTGCTGCGCGCGGCGCCCGGACCGGAGTTCACCGACCACGGCGCGAACGCCTGGACCGTCTGGGAGCCGGCGCGCTGGACGGTGGACCGGCAGCGGCACGCCGCCAGCATCCCGGTCGCCGCCGGGTCGACCGTCGGCAGCACGCAGACCGTATGGCTGGACGGCCGCGGTCGGGTGCAGGTGCCGCCGTTGACTCCGGCCCGGCTCGGCGAGACGGTCGACGCCGCGATGCTGATCTCGGCCGCGGGTCTCGCGATAGTGGTCGGCATCCTCACGCTGCTGTCCCGCTGGATCCTGGACCGGCGGCGGATCGCGCGCTGGGAGGCCGAGTGGCTCGCCCTGGGCCCGATCTGGAGCCATCAGCCCTAGCGCGCCCGCCCGTGATTCCCTACTCGCGGACGCTCGCCGGTCCGGCCGCCCGACTGCACTGGCTAGCCCGCTCGGCCACCAGGTCAACGAGCTTGCTGGGCAGCGTACGGCCCAGTGTCGTCACATCTGGAGACCTGGCCGCGTCCGCAAACGCATCCGGAATGAGTGCCGCCAGTTCGTGAACGCGGTCCACCAGCTCAGCCGCGGGCAGCCCGAGGTCCCGCGCGGTCAAAGGCCAGGCATTGCGCCGCGGCGCGATGCCGTAGGCACCGCCGATCTTCATCGCCATGCGCAGCTTTCGTTCGTGCGTGCCGTACGGGAGCGCCGAAGAGATGTCATACAGCGGTGCGAGTCGGACTTGGTCGCCAGCGAGGAGCAATGAGTAGTTCTTAGCGTGTGCATCCGTGCCCGCAACGAGCCAGTTCCAGATCAGCGCGTCGGCGAACCGCCAGATCGAGTCGTCGGCCGCGCTCGGTGCCATCAGCCTCCGCATCAAGTCGGCAATGTCGCCCGGCCCCGGCCCGCCCTCGTTCTGGTACTTGCCCCACGGCGCGACGGACAGCGCCTGGCAGATGTCCTCCTGGTGAATCCTGCGAACGTGCCGACCTGTAGCGCGCCGGTCATAACGCTCGACGACGACGGCAGAGGTCGTGCCAAATACGCTCACACGCGTGCGCACAGCAACGAGTCCCGCGCGCCGCGCCGCAGCCAGGCAGAGGTGTTCATTGAGGTCGTGGTCGTCGAACCCGGCGATGGTCGGCTTCAGGATGTGAGTGGTCGGAGTGGCTCCTGACGGCACCCCCCAGTGCCCGTCACGGAACAACAGGGCTGTCTTGCTCTGTGCGCCGGCAAGGCTGAACTGGCCGCTGAAGTTTCCTCCCAGCCACGCCGTGGAGTCGTCCTTGAGTTCGCGGAGCCGCTCTCCGACCATGTCCTCGGTAAGCCAGTCGATCCGGCCGGGTCGATTCAGCGCAGCCTCAACCTGGTCGGGATTCGCGAAGCGAACGGCCCCTGCGCAGTCGCGGCCAATGGGAGTAGCCAGCAGGGCGAGCGGGGAGGAAGTGGAGACCTGGAATCGCCGTGACCATCGCGCCAGGACAGCGTCGTTGTCCGGCAGCAGACCCCAGAGCCAAGGTTTGATCACCCGGTCCGGCTGGGACGGAATCTGCACAGGCATGGATACCGACAGTGGCGTGGCATCCGGCCGCGATCGGTAGGTCTCGTCGTAGTCGAACCGAAGTCGTCCGCCGGCGAGCCGCGTTACTTTACCCGCGATCACGTTACCCAGAATGACGACCAGCGTGGTCGTCATGGGGTCCGGTATTCGTCGAGTAGGGTATCGAGGCTGTTTGCTGCAGATGCCCCGCTGACTCCGTGCCCTGCGGCTACCTCTAGCCGCAGGTCAAGTGCCTCCAGCAGGCGCAGGACGAGGATCAATTCGGCTCGCGGCTTGCCCGCCTCGAACGAGTTAACCCAGTCACGGGAGACGTCCATGCGCGCGGCCAGCTCAGCCTGTCTTAGACCAAGCGCCAGCCGGCGGCCACGTGCGACTGCCGCTAGGTCATGAACTGAGGTGATCCTCATCGGGCTGCCCGGATCCGGTCGAAGAAGTCGGCGTACGCCGACAATCCTAACATGTCGGCGTACGCCGACATGTTAGGAT
>JBOHCP010000628.1:0-3544 GCA_050698875.1 Streptosporangiaceae bacterium
CGCCTGACCGCTGCACCGGCAGCGGCACGCGGCGTGGCCCGGGCACCGCCTGGCCGGGCCCGGCCGCCGCGCCGAACATCTCGATGGACGGGCTGGCTGCGTCGGGCACGCTGCCAACGCTAGTGCCCGCCGCCGGCCGATGGGAGCTGCTTTGCTGCTGGCGCGACAGCAGAGCCGCTGCTCTCAAGATCATCTCGCCGCGGTGGCTCGGCAACCTGACTACGCTCTGAGCGTGCGCAACCAGGACGAGAGGCAGCGACTGCCCCGCGAGTTCTTCGACCGGCCGTCGACCGACGTGGCGCCGGACCTGCTTGGCTGCGTGCTGTGGCACGCCAGTCCGGCGGGCCTGGTGGCGGCCAGGCTGGTCGAGGTCGAGGCGTACCGCGGCCCGATCGATCCGGCGTCCCACGCCTACCGCGGCAAGACGGCCCGCAATGCCGTGATGTTCGGGCCGCCGGGCCACGCCTACGTCTACGTCAGCTACGGGATGCACTTCTGCGTGAACCTCGTCTGCCAGCCGGCTGGCCACGGCGAGGCGGTGCTGATCCGGGCCGGTGCCGTGGTCGACGGCGCCGGCCTGGCCCGCCGCCGCCGCTACCGCCTGCCCGGCGCCGACGGCACTGCCGCGGCGGGCACTGCCGCGGTGGGCACCGGCAGCAGTGACCGGCAGCGGGAGCGGGACCTGGCCCGCGGTCCTGGCCGGCTATGCCAGGCGCTCGGCATCGACCGGTCGCTGGACGGCGCCGACGCGTGCGCGCCGGGCGGGCCGCTCGGGATAAGCCCGCCGCCGGTCTTCGGCCAGCCTGAGGTGGCTGCGAGCACTGCCGTCCGCGCTGGCCCGAGGGTGGGCATCAGTCGTGCAGCGGACCGTCCGTGGCGATTCTGGCTGGCCGACGATGGCTACGTTTCGGCCTATCAATCGTTGCGACCAAGGCGGCCGGAGCCCAAACCGGTTTCCGGCCGCGGCACCGAAGATGGGACGATGCACAAGTGACCGACATCATCGACGAGCTGAGGTGGCGCGGGCTGATCGCCGTGTCGACCGACCCGGACGATCTGCGCAGGGCGCTCGATACCGGGGTGGTGACCTTCTACGGTGGCTTCGACCCGACCGCGCCGGGCCTGCACATCGGCAACCTGGTGCTGCTGCTGACGATGCGGCGGTTCCAGCGGGCGGGGCACCGGCCGATCGGGCTCGTCGGCGGCGCCACCGGGCTGATCGGCGACCCCAGCGGCAAGTCGGTCGAGCGGGTGCTTAACCCCCGTGAGGTCGTCGCGGGCTGGGTCAAGCGGATTCGTGCCGAGGTGGAGCAGTACCTGGATTTCACGCCTGGCCCGACCGGAGCGATCATCGTCAGCAACCTCGACTGGACTGAGCAGCTGTCAGCGCTGGACTTCCTGCGCGACATCGGCAAGCACTTCCCGGTGAACCAGATGCTCTCCCGCGAGGTGGTCAGAGCGCGACTGGAGGCCGGCGGCATCACCTACACCGAGTTCAGCTACCAGATCCTGCAGGCCAACGACTTCCTGGAGCTGCACCAGCGGCACGACTGCACGCTCCAGCTCGGCGGCAGCGACCAGTGGGGGAACCTGGTCTCCGGTGTTGACCTGATCCGCCGCGTCACCGGTGCCGCCGTGCACGCGCTGGCCACGCCGCTGATCACCAAGCCGGACGGGACGAAGTACGGCAAGACCGAAGACGAGGCGGTCTGGCTGAGCCAGGACCTGATGAGCTCGTACGCGTTCTACCAGTTCTGGCTGAACCGGGCGGACGCGGAGATGCCCGGCCTGCTGCGGGTGTTCTCGTTCCGGTCTCCCGGCGAGATCGAGGAGCTGGAACTGCGGATGGCTGAGCGGCCCGCGGCGCGGCTGGCGCAGCGGCTGCTGGCCGAGGAGGTCACCGCGCTCGTGCACGGGGCGGCCGAGCTCGGCAGGGTGCAGGCGGCCAGCGAGGCGCTCTTCGGCCAGGGTGACCTGCGCGCGCTCGACGCAGCGACGCTCGCGGCCGCCGTGGCGCAGGTACCGAGCGCCGAGGTCGATCGCGCGGGCGGCGGCGTCCTGCCGCCGGTGGCCGACCTGTTGGCGGCCTGTGGCATCGTGCCGAGCAAGTCGGCGGCCCGGCGAGCGATCACCGAGGGCGGCGCGTACCTCAACAACGAGCGGGTCACCGGGGTCGACGCCGTTCCGGCAGGCACCGACCTGCTGCACGGCGAGTTCCTGGTGCTGCGCCGGGGGCGGCGCACCGTCGGGGCCGTCCGCATCCGGTAAGACCGGCCGACTCACGGAGCCGGCGGATCATCAGGAGGCTGGCATGACCGATGCTGCGCCTCACCCGCTGCTGCCGGTGGCCGAGCGCTGGTTCGACGTCACCGAGGTCGGCGACGGGATCTACCGCGTTACCGAGCCTCACGTGCACGCCTATGTCCGGTCCAACGCCTGGCTGATCCGCGGCAGCGCCGCGCACCTCCTCGTCGACACCGGCCTCGGCGTCGGCAGGCTTTCCGACGAGCTTGCCGGTCTGCTCGACCGCCCGGTGATCGCCGTCGCCACGCACGCTCACTTCGACCACGTCGGCGGACTGGGCGAGTTCGCCGACCGCGCCGCGCACCGGGGCGACGGCGACGTGATCGAAGCGGCCAGCGACTACGTGACGCTCCGCGCCTCGACCTACCCGCCTGCGCTCCTCGACGAGTTCGAGGCGGCCGGCGAGGCGGTGCCCGACCTGCTCATCGACGCGCTCCCCGGCGCCGGGTTCGACCTGGCCGGGTTCCGCACGCCGTCCGTCCGCATTACCCGCTGGCTCACCGACGGCGACGCGATCGACCTCGGTGACCGCAGCCTCTGTGTGCTGCACGCGCCCGGTCACTCGCCCGGCAGTATCTGCCTGTGGGAAGCAGGGTCACAGACGCTGGTGTCCGGCGACGTCCTGGTCGACGGTGAGCCGCTGCTCGACCAGCTACCGCGATCCAGCCCGGCCGACTTTGCCGCCAGCCTCCGCCGCCTGGCCGACCTGCCGCTGCGCACGGTGTACGCCGGGCACGGTCCGGTCTTCGGCCACCGCCGGGCCCGCGCGATCATCGCGGGCTATCTAGCCGGGCGCGGGCAGGACGCCGGGCGCGGGCAGGACGCCGGGCGCGGGCAGGACGCCGGGCGCGGCTGATGCGCCGGACGCGGCTGAGGCGTCGGACGCGGGCAGGACGCCGGACGCGGCTGAGGCGCCGCAGCCCGGCTGGCTGGTTCAGCCCTGAGCGAACAAGCGCAGGACGAGGCCCGTTCGGGGCTTGGGACCGAACGACGTCGACTTGCGCGGCACGCGCCGGCCCAGCGCGGCGACCTCGTACACCTGCGCCGCCGACATGGGGCAGCAGAGCACCGCGGTCCCCCCGCCGAAGCTGCCCGGCCCGTTCGAGCCGCCCGGCCCGCCCGGCCCGCCCGGCCCGCCCGGCCCGCCGTCTGCCGCCGCGAGCGCCCCGGCCGGGTCGTGGAACGCGCGGACGGTCCGCTCGTCGTCGGCGACTCCCCAGAGCCGCGCGAACAGCAGGTC
>JBOHCP010000629.1:0-3526 GCA_050698875.1 Streptosporangiaceae bacterium
GGCCCGCAGCTCACCCCGGGCGGCCACCACCCCCGGGCAGGTAAAATCAGTACAGAGCAGGCATTGGCACCTGCTGGTCACACGAACCCAGGTGTGCACGCCAGTCGGGGACGTCCAGCGCTGATCGTCTAACTTCGGTGGGGTGACCCTCGACGAGCTCGACAGGCGGATTGTGGCCGCGCTGGTCGACGACGCCAGGTCCACCTACGCGGCGGTTGGCGCGCAGGTCGGGCTGTCCGCGCCGGCGGTGAAGCGCCGGGTAGACAGGCTGCGCGCCTCCGGCGCGATCACCGGATTCTCCGCCCGGGTCGACCCGGTTGCGCTGGGCTGGACTACCGAGGCCTACGTGGAGGTATTCTGCCGGGGCCGCACCTCACCGGGCGACATCGCCGCCGCCGTGGCCAAGCATCCGGAGGTCGTCGGCGCGTGCACCGTGACAGGCGAGGCGGACGCATTGCTGCAGATCAGAGCCGCCGACGTGCGCCACTTCGAGCAGGTCGTCGAGCGGATCAGCGCAGAGCCCCTTGTCGTCCGGACACGGAGCGTGATCGTGCTGTCGAGGCTGGTACACCGCCCCGATGCCCTGCCGCAACGGCCAGGCTAGGCGCGCTGCCCGGACAGGCTGGTCAGCGTGCAATGCGCCTGCTGGGGGTTTTGGGCCAAGTTAGGTGGTACTCCCCGGCGGGTCGGCTACAGTCATGGCCATGACCGATGGGTATAGCGAGCCCCCGCCTCGCGGTCGGCGCATCACCACGGGCGAGTTTCGCGCCACCCCAGACATCTCGGCGAACACGGCCCAGTTCCAGGCGTTTGCCGCCGAGCAGGGCGAGCAGACCGGGCAGTGGGAGACGGACGCGCCAGCGCGGAGCCGGACGCGGCTCGGCGTCCTGATCCTGGCCGTCGTGGTTATCGTTGCGATCATCGCCATCCTGGCGGTAACGCTGGGTTAGCGGCCCGGGTCCGGCCAGCGGCCGTCGCATCATGGCGGCATGCTTGGATTAGCTGGTGCCAGACAGCGCGTCCGGGCCGGGCTCAGCATCGGAAGAAGAACGGCACAAGCTCACCGCGCTCGAGGGCCTGGCGGCGCTGTCCCTGGACGCCCTGTCCTCGGTCGCCTACGGCCCGCAGGCCATCATCATCGTGCTGGCCACGGCCGGGCTGGCGGCGCTGCAGCACTACACCCTGCCGGTCACGCTCGCGATCGTGCTGCTGCTGACCGTGCTTGTGGTCTCCTACCGGCAGGTGATCGAGGCCTTCCCGAGCGGCGGCGGTGCCTATGCGGTCGCCAAGGCGCACCTGGGCGTGCAGCCCAGCCTGATCGCCGCGGCTTCCCTGGTCGTCGACTACGTGCTGAACGCGGCTGTTGGCGTGTCGGCCGGCGTCGAGGCGCTGACCTCGGCCTTTCCCAGCCTGTACCGAGAGCGGGTGTGGCTGTGCCTGGCCGTGCTCGCGTTCATCACCGCGGCGAATCTGTGGGGCGTGGCGGAGTCGGCCCGGCTGTTCATCGCCCCCACGATCTTGTTTATCGCGGCCATCTTCGCCGTGATCATCGCGGGGCTGCTGCGCACGCACCCGCTGCCCTTCCCGCAGGGGTCGGTGTCCTCGGCGCCGGCGACGGTGGGGCTGCTGCTGCTGCTGCGAGCCTTCGCCTCTGGCTGCTCGGCGCTGACCGGGGTGGAGGCGATCGCCAACGCGGTCCCCGAGTTCCAGGTGCCGCGGGCGCGACGGGCGCAGCACACTGAGGTCGGGCTCGGCGTGATCCTCGGCCTGATGCTGATCGGCATCGCCATCGTCGCGCAGAAGTACAGCACCCAGCCGTCGAAGACGACGACGACGCTCGCGCAGCTCACCTACGCCTCGATCGGCCACAACGTCGTCTTCTACGCGATCCAGCTGATCACCACCGTGCTGCTGGCACTGGCGGCGAACACGTCGTTCGGCGGCCTGCCGGTGCTGGCGTCGCTGCTCGCCACCGACAACTTCCTGCCGCACCTGTTCTTCCTGCGAGCCGCGCGCCAGGTGCACAGGTACGGGGTTGTGGTGCTGGCCGCGGCCGCCGCCCTGCTGCTGCTCGTCTCGCGCGGCGATACGCAGGCGCTCGTGCCGCTGTTCGCGATCGGCGTGTTCGTCGGCTTCACGCTCTCCCAGATCGGCATGGTCCGGCACTGGCGCGAGCAGCGCGGCAGTGGCTGGCTGACCCGGGCTCTCATCAACGGGGTCGGCGCCGTGTTCACGACGGCGGCGCTGGTGATCGAGCTGGTCAGCAAGTTCACCGAGGGTGCCTGGCTCGTCGTCATCGTGGTGCCGGCGCTCGTGCTCCTGTTCGGCCGGATCCACACGATCTATGCCCGGATGGGCGCGGCGCTGCGGATCGGCCAGGTACCGGATCCGCCGCAGCCGCGCACGGCGCTGGTGGTAGTTCCCGTGGGCGGCATGTCCAGGCTGGTGCGCGAGGGCATCTCGGCGGCGCTGTCGCTCGGGGACGAGGTGATCGCCGTGACGGTCTGCTACGACGACACCGAAGATCACGAGGCGGACGCCCGGCTGCACGATCAGTGGGCGCAGTGGCACACAGAGGTTCCGCTGGTGACGCTGCACAGCAAGCAGCGCTCGCTCGGCCCGCCGGTCGTTGCCTACCTGCACGAGCTGGCGCAGACGAATCGCCAGGATGAGCTCGTCGTGCTGATCCCTGAGCTGCAGGCGGCCCGGCCCTGGCGGCGGGTGCTGCACAACCAGCGCGGCTTCGTCCTCGAGCAGGCCATCCAGCATGGCGCGCCGGACGTGGTCATCTGCCGGCTCCGCTACCGGGTAGATCTGATCTCGTCCGGGTCCGGCTGATAGCGGTAACCCATGCCAGGCTCGGTCAGCAGCCAGCGTGGCCGGGCCGGGTCGGGCTCGAGCTTGCGGCGCAGCTGCGCCATGTACAGCCGCAGGTTGCCGGCGGCTTCGGCGTAGCCGGGCCCCCAGACGGTGGCCAGCAGCTGCTGGCGGCTGAGCAGCTTGCCTGGGTTGCGCAGCAGTACCTCAAGCAGATGCCACTCGGTCGGGGTGAGCCGGACGTCCCCGTTCCCGGTGCCTGAGCTGTCCGCCGCTTCCCGGCTGCGGATAACGCGCCGAGCGGCCAGATCGACGACCAGGTTGCCGAGCTGGACTCGCGGCGCATCGCCCTCGGCGGTCGTCCGCCGGCTGACGGCACGCAACCGGGCGAGCAGCTCGTCCATGCCGAATGGCTTGGTGATGTAGTCGTCGGCGCCCGCGTCGAGCGCTTCGACCTTCGTGGTGCTGTCTGTCCGGCCGGACAGCACGACAATCGGTGCGTCCGTCCAGCCGCGCAGGCCGTGGATCACCTCGACGCCGTCCATGTCCGGCAGACCTAGGTCGAGGATCACGAGATCCGGCGGGTGCCTGGCGGCGAGCTCGAGCGCCTCGGTTGCCGAGCTTGCGGCGTGCACCTCGTACTGGCGCACCCGCAGGTTGATCCGCAGCGCGCGGATTATCTGGGGCTCGTCGTCGAAGACCTGGGGGC